>JACQEF010000268.1 GCA_016200745.1 Chloroflexota bacterium
GATCGGGCGGTGCGCCGACCGGTTCGGTCGGCAGGCGGTGGTGGTGGCGATCGATGCGCTGGCTGCGCGGTCCGGGGCGTGGGAGATCGTGGTCAAGGGCGGCCGCGAGCGAACCGGACTGGATGCCGTCGGCTGGGCGCAGCGGGCGGTCGAGCTCGGTGCCGGCGAGCTGCTGGTCACCTCCATCGACCGCGACGGGACCGGCTCCGGCTTCGACACCGATCTCCTCCGCGCGATCAGCTCCACCGTCGAGGTGCCGGTCATCGCCTCGGGCGGGGCGGCGGGTCCGGCCGACTTCATCGCCGCGGTACGCGACGGCGGGGCCGACGCCGTCCTTGCGGCATCCATCTTCCATCGCCGGATCCATGCGATCGCCGAGGTCAAGGCGGCGATGGCCGCCGCGGGACTCCCGGTCCGGCTCGTCCCGCAGGCCGTCGCATGACGCGACCGACCCGGCCCGAGATCACGTTCGGACCGGACGGGCTCGTCCCTGCCGTGGTCCAGGACGTCGCAGACGGGCGCGTGCTGATGGTCGCGTACATGGATGCCGAGGCGCTGGCGGCCACGCTCGACACCGGCGAGGTCCACTTCCACTCGCGGTCGAGGGGCCGGCTCTGGCGCAAGGGCGAGACGAGCGGCAACGTCCTGCGGCTGGTCGCCCTAGCCGCGGACTGCGATGCCGACGCCCTGCTGGTCAGCGTCGATCCGGCCGGCCCCACCTGCCACCGCGGGACCTGGAGCTGCTTCGACCCCGACGGCGCACCCGGCGACCGCACTAGCCAGGGGTTCGCCTGGCTTGAGACGCTCTGGGCGACGATCCAGGCCCGCGCCGTCGAGCGGCCAGACGGCTCATACACCGCCCGGCTCCTCGCCGGCGGCGTCGACGCGGCGGCGCGCAAAGTCACCGAGGAGGCGACCGAGGTGCTCATCGCCGCCAAGGACGACGCCACGGCCGAGGCCGCCGTGGCGGATCGGACGGCGACTCGGGAGGCTCTGGCCGGCGAGACGGCCGACCTCCTCTACCACGCCCTGGTCCTGCTCGCGGAGCGCGGCGCGACGCCGGCGTCGGTCGTCGACGTGCTGCGGGCACGCCATCGGGCCTAGCGGTTCAGCCGGCCCACCTCGCGCCGCCGCTTCCCGATCCTGACGTCGAGCCACTCCCCGGCGACGAGCTCCGGGACGAACGCCGCCTCGGTGACCCGCGTGCCGTTGACCGTCAGCCCGCCGCCGGCGATCGTCCGCCGCGCCTCGCCGCGCGACGGGAAGACGCCCGCCTCGGCCAGCAGGACCGCGACGCCTCCCTCGAGCGCCGCCGCGTCGAACCCGAACCCGCCGGTCGAATCGAACAGCGATCGCAGCACAGCCGGGTCGGCGATTGCGTCGGTCGAGAACATCGCCTCGGAATCCGCGACTGCTCCGACCGCGACCGCCTCGCCGTGGGTCCGGGCCGTGATGTCGCGTGCCAGTGCCCGCTGGGCCGGGCGCAGCTCCGGGCGTGCGGCCGACTCGGCTTCGAGCGCCTCGATCTCCTCTCGCGAGAACTCGGTGAACCAGCGCAGGTACGTCCCGATGTCGCGGTCGTCGGTGTTGAGCCAGTACTGGTAGAAGGCGAACGGCGTCGTCCGGGCCGGATCGAGCCAGACCGACTCCCCTTCGTCGCTCTTGCCGAACTTCGCCCCGGACGGATTGAGCAGCAGCTTGTAGGCGAGGCCGTGCGCGGGCTCCGCGTCCTCGGCGCCACCCGCCGTTCGCCGAATGAGCTCGAGGCCGGCGGTGATGTTGCCCCACTGGTCGGCGCCGCCCATCTGCAGCTCGACGCCCATCGCCCGGTTGAGGTGGGCGAAGTCGTAGGCCTGCAGGAGCATGTAGCTGAACTCGGTGAACGACAGCCCTCGCTCCATCCGGACCTGGACGGAATCCTTGGCCAGCATGTACGGGACCGTGAAGTGCTTGCCGGTGTCGCGGAGGAAGTCGATCAGCCTGAGCTCGCCGAGCCAGTCGAGGTTGTCGACCATCACGGCGCCGGAGCCTGGCGAGAAGTCGAGGAACCGTTCGAGCTGAGGACGGATGCCCGCGGCGTATCTGGCTAGCGTCCCCAGGTCCAGGAGGTTTCGCTCCGTGGACCGCCCAGACGGATCGCAGATCATGCCGGTCCCGCCACCCATCACTGCCACCGGTCGGCCGCCGAAGCGCTGGAGTCGAAGCAGCCCGAAGATCGGCACGAGGTGGCCGACGTGGAGCGAGTCCGCCGTCGGGTCGAACCCGATGTAGCCGGAAATCGGCTCGCCGGTTGCCAGCCGTGCCGCGAGGCCGGGCGTGGTTGCGTGCAGGATGCCGCGCCACTCGAGCTCGCCGATCAGCCCGCCCAGCCCCTGGCCGGGGCCGGCGGTGGTCGTCTCGCTCGTCACAGTGCCACGGGCCGGGCCGTCTCGACCCTCCGGGAGGCGGCCATCAAGTTCATCACGCCCCCTATGCTATCGTGCGGCCAGAGATGCAGACCAGCCTCGCGCGGCGCCAGCGCCATCGACGCGCGCTCGGACGACAACCGCGTGGGCGCAACGGCTCCACGGCCCTCGGCGTCGTCAGCGCCATCGTCATCGCCCTGTTCGTCGCCTCGTTCCTCGTGGCCGGCATCGGGCTGATCTTCGTCGTCGGCGCGTACAACCACTACGCGGCGGGTCTCGAGGACCCCAAGCAACTGTTGACGGCCATCCAGTTCTCGCAACAGACCGTCGTCTACGACCGGACCGGCAAGATCGAGCTGGCCCGCCTGGGCGATCTCAAGCGCGACGTCGTCACCTTCGACCAATTGACGCCCGAGATCATCGACGCGACCACCGCGATCGAGGACAAGGACTTCTGGACGAACCCGGGGTTCGACGCCGGCGGGATCATCTCGGCCGGCCTCGACACACTCAGCGGCGCCCCCCGAGGTGCCTCGACGATCACCCAGCAGCTGGTACGGGCAAAGCTCCTTCCGGCGTCCGCCTTCGAGGGATCGACCTACGAGCGGAAGATCCGGGAGATCATTCAGTCGATCCGGCTGACACAGGAGTTCCAGGGCGTCGAGGGCAAGCAGCAGATCATCACCGCCTACCTCAACCAGAACTTCTACGGCAACCAGAGCTACGGGGTGGCAGCCGCGGCAAAGAGCTACTTCGGCAAGTCGCTGGCCGACCTGACGCTCGCCCAGGACGCGATCCTTGCCGCGATCCCCCAGTCACCGACCAAGTTCGACCTCGTCCGCAACGCGGTGCCGGTCTGCCTCGAGAACGTCGCCGCCGGGGCCGACTGCACCAAGTTCAAGCTCGTGGTGCCGATGGACTCCGAGGTCGTCATCCACCGCGGTCCTGGCCGCCAGGAAGATCCCCAAGTCGGCCCAGAGCTGGATCCTCGGCCTGCGCGGCCACAACATCAACAACGCCGCCGCCGGCGTCATCGACTACCGAACCGGCGACGTGCTCGCCTACGTCGGCAGCGCGAGCTACACGGCCAAGGGCAACGCCAAGTTCCAGCCCCAGTTCGACGTCCTGTCCGACGGCTGGCGCCAGCCAGGATCGGCGATCAAGCCGATCGACTACCTGATCGGGATCGACGACAAGACGCTGACCGCCTCGACCATGCTGATGGACGTGGTGACCGACTTCGGCCAGGTCTCCGCCAAGTCCAGCAAGTACACGCCCACCCAGGCCGACAAGCTCGAGCGCGGACCTGTCCGCCTGCGGTCGGCGCTGCAATTCTCGCTCAACATCCCGGCGATCAAGGCGGCGGTCCTGACCGGCCTCGACCGGCTGTTCTCGCGGACCCAGGACTTCGGGATCACCTATCCGAAGACCGCCGTCCCCGTCGTGTCGATGGGGATCGGCACGCTCGAGATGCACCCGATCGACCTCCTCGGCGCCTACGGGACGATCGCCGACGGCGGCGTCCACGTCCCGCAACGCCTGATCACCTCGATCGTCGACGACAACGGCACGCAGATCCTCAGCACGCTGCCCCAGAAGGGCACGCGGGTGGTGGGCAACGACGCGGCGGCGATCATCACCGACATCCTGGCCGGCAACACCGATACGAAGGTCAACCCGTACTGGGGCAAATGGGCGATCTACGACGGCAAGACCCGCCGGCCGGCGGCCTATAAGACGGGGACCACGAGCGACAACCGCGACGTGGCGGCCTACGGCTATCTCGCCCCCCCGGCCGACGACAGCACGCCGGCCCTCGCGGTGGGTGTCTGGATGGGCAACAGCGACAACACGCCGAACGACGGCAAGCTCTCGCTCGACACGTCCGCGCCGTTATGGTCGGCCATCCTGACCGAGATCAGCAAGGGCCTCCCGATTTCGGACTTCCACCGCCCGGACGATCTCGAGAAGGCCACCATCGACGCCTTCACGGGCCTCAAGCCGGGTCCCTTCACGACGACCACGATCGACGAGATCTTCATCCCGGGCACGGTCCCGACCCAGAAGGAGACGATCCGGGTCACCAAGCAGATCGACTCGGCCACCGGCCTGCTCTGGCAGGACGGCTGCGCCGGACCGATGGTCAACAAGGGGTTCTTCGACCTCACCCAGGTGGATGCTAACTTCCCCGCCTGGCAGAAGGCCGATGAGGAATGGGGCGCCCGCGCGGCCAAGGGCGCCGGGGTGAAGGGCGGGCCCGAA
>JACQEF010000263.1 GCA_016200745.1 Chloroflexota bacterium
AGTACTCGATGAAGCTCCGGCAACGGCCTTCACCGTCGAACTCGAGCAGGTAGACGTTGTGATAGAGCTTCTCGGGCGTGTCGCCGACGGCGAAGTAGCGGCTCCATCCCGTCGCGACCGCGCGGTCGCCATCCACGGCATACGGCTCGTAGCGGGCGTCCCAGCTGCCGGGCGCATCCCTGGTGCCGGCGCCGCCGTCCGGCTCCACCCAGTCCCGGACGATCGTCGCCCGGCCGCGTTCCGGCTCGTCGTACGGGTGGTAGCGGTACTCGGCATCCTCGGCGAACAGGTCACCGATCGCGGCCGGCTCGTAGGTCCGCCAGGCGTCGATGTAGCGATCCAGCCAGGCCTGGACGTCGTCGTGCGTCACGGTCGCAGCCTCCTCGTCGGTCGTCTCGTCCGGCAGCGTATCGCGTCAGCCTGGCCGCCATACAGGACAGCTCCTGTCAGGAATCCGACGTCAGCGTCGGTGGCCGCCCCCGAGGACCGCCATGGCCCGGTCGAGCCGCTCGAGCACCCGATCGCGTCCGAGCGCCACCATCGTGTCGAACAGCGGCGGGGTCGCCGTCCGCCCGGTGATCGCCACGCGGATCGCCATGAACAGGTCGCCGGCCTTCCAGCCGCGGGCTTCCGCCAGGGCGCGGAGCGGCGGCTCCAGCTCGTCCGCCTCGAAGGTTACCTCGCCAACGGCGGCGATCGTCGATCGCGCGGCGGCCAGCCCATCGCGTGTCGTGTCCGCGTCCCAGCGTCTTGGGACGAGGACGGCCGGATCCACCGGGACCGCCTCGACCCACAGGAATCCGGCCAGGTCACCGATCGCGCCCAGCGTCGGCAGCCGCTCGCGCATCACGGGCAGGAACGCACGGAGCTCGTCGTCGGATGGGATCCAGTCGATCCGCCGGGCGACGTGCTCGGCCTCGACGAACGGTCGCAGGCGGTCGATGAGGTCCCCGGGTTCGAGCCGCCGGATCCACTGGCCGTTGAGCCACTCGAGCCGGTCCCGATCGAAGATCGCCCCGCCCTTGTGGACCGCCTCGAGATCGAACCGCTCGGCGATCTCGTCGATCGACAGGACCTCCTCCTCGGTGCCGGTCGCCCAGCCGAGCAGGGCGAGGTAGTTGACCAGCGCCTCGCGGATGAAGCCCTGGGCGATGTAATCGGACAGCGCCGTCTGGCTCTTGCGCTTGCTCATCTTCGTCCGGTCCGGGTTGAGGATGAGCGGGAGATGCGCGTACCGCGGCTCCGGGTAGCCGAGCGCGCGGAAGATCAGTAGCTGCTTCGGGGTGTTGGAGATGTGGTCCTCGCCGCGGATCACGTGGCTGATCTCCATGTCGGCGTCGTCGACCACCACGGTGAAGTTGTAGAGCGGCGAGCCATCTCCCCGAACGATGACGAAGTCGCCGCCGAGGTTGGCGACGTCGATCTCGACCCGGCCACGCACGATGTCGTCGAAGGCCACCACTCCGGTCCCGACTCGGAACCGGAGCGCGCCGCGCCGGCCCTCGGCCTCGCGCGCGGCTCGCTCCGCGGGCGTCAGCGTCGCGCACCGGCCGACGTATCGGGGCGGCAGCTTTGCGGCTTCCTGGGCCGTGCGGTCGGACTCGAGCTCGTCCGGCGTGCAGTAGCACGGGTAGGCCATGTCGGCGGCCAGCAGCCGCTCGGCCGCGGCGGCGTAGTTCGGCAGGCGCTCCATCTGGCGATACGGGGCGTGCGGCCCGCGGGCCGCCTCGCCGGCCACCTCCGGGCCCTCGTCCCAGCGAAGGCCGAGCCAGTGCAGGCCGTCCAGGATGTCCTTCTCGTAGGCGATGGACCCGCGCGCCTGGTCGGTGTCCTCCAGCCGGAGCACGAACGCCCCGCCCATGTGTCGGGCGTAGAGGTAGTTGTACAGCGCCGTCCGGGCGGTCCCGATGTGCAGCGGGCCGGTCGGGCTCGGTGCGATCCGGACCCGCGGGGGCCGGTCCGTCCCGATGCGGTCCAGCGAGTGGCTCACCGGCCAGGCACGACGTGGAAGAGGCCCGGGTCCGCGTCGCCCGGGAGCACCCGGATGAGCGCGGCCGGTCGCAGCCCGAGGGTCGCCCGGCCGCGCGGTCCGTCGAGCGTGAGCGAGTCGAGCGACTCGCTCCGGGCCAGGATCGTGACGTGGGCACCCGGTGTCAGCGCGCGCGCCTCCAGGTACGACAGCAGGCCCGCGTCCTCCTCGGCCGCCTCGGTGATCCGGTAGACGGTGGCGTGCTGGCCGGCCTCGATCTCGCTCAGGCGGATGCCCGCCGGGCGGCGGCGGGCGGTCTCGGCGTCGATCGGATTGCCGTGGGGGCAGATCTCGGGATGTCCGAGCATCTCGTCCAGCCGGGCCTCCACCCGTGGCGAGATGGCACCCTGGAGGCGCATGGCCTCCTCGTCCGATTCGGCCCAGCCGAGACCGACGACCGCGGTGAGCAGCCACTCGAGCAGGGCATGGCGCCGGAAGATCGCGTCGGCGACGGCCCGCCCGGCGGGGCTCAGGTGGAGGTCGCGGCCCTCCGCATGGACGACCAGCCCGTCGGCCACGAGCCGGCGGAACATCTCGCTGGCGGCCTGGGTCGTGACGCCCAGGTGCCGCGCGATCTGGGCCGCGGTGACGCGGCCGGATTCGTCCGGCCCGGCGGCCACGCGCAGGGCGAGGAGGTATTCCTGGGCCGCGGACGAGAGATCGCGAGGTGTGCGGTCGCGGGGCATGCCCTCAGGATACGGGACCCACCCTCGGCGGGGCGGCCCGAACCCGTTGCGCGATGGCGATCGCGAGACCGGCCAGCCAGGCCAGGACGAGCAGCAGGCCGAGCGTGGCCCGTCGCGAGCCCTCGTCGGCCGCGGTGCCGGTGGCCGACAGGACCAGGGTGGCGACCGCGGCCGCCACGAGCAGCCCGACCGCCGCGGAGGCCGCCAGCGAGGCGAGGAGCGGCGACAGCAGCAGCCCCACCAGCACGACGCCCTGGAGCAGGAGGATGAGCGGGCCGACCGATGGGTCGCACGTCGCGGCGAAGCGGCCGCAGCCGGTGACCTCGCCCAGCGCCCAGCCGATCCCGAGCGCGATCGGGAGCCAGCCGGCGAATGCCCGCACGATCCGAGCTCGCGGGCCACCCACCCGCGGATCGGCCAGGAAACGGGCCAGCTCGGCGAGCGCCCGCCCGGGGTCGGGCGGCGGCCCGTCGCGGCCGGGCAGCGGTTCGTCACGGGCCGGCGGGGGTTCGTCGCGAGCCGGCGGTGGTTCGCCGGCCTGCTGCCGGGCGGCCGGGTCATCCTCGGCGCCGGCGGCTGGTTCCGACGGGCCGCCCGTCGAGGTCCACCAGGAGGCGGGCTCGTGGATCGGGCCCGAGGGTCGCTCGCGGGGAGCGTCGGGTTCGGGCCGGGCCCCCGTCGCGCGCCTGGCCCGTGCCTGGTACTCCGGGCCGTGCTTGCGCGGGTCGGCGTACTCCCTGGGGTTGATGGTCCAGTACGTCCCGCTCGTCGTCCCGTACCAGCTGGCGCCGCTCCAGTCCGGCTCGGTCGCCGCGGGGTTGGCATCGTCGTACGAGGTCGAGCCGAGCGTCGCCTTGCCTCGACGTCGTCCGGGCTCCGCGCCGGGAGGCGACGCGTCCCGTCCTTCGGGTTCCTCGGCGGGTCGCCTGGCGCGTGGCCGGCCGCCGTAGGCGCGCCGGGTGGCATCGGCCCGGTCCGGATCGGGCGCCGACGGGCGGCGCGGGGCATTCGCCGGTAGTGGCCGGCCGGCCGGGCCCCCGGCGCCCTCGACGAGCTGCTCGTAGGCCGACTGGATCGCGAGGAAGCGCGCCAGGCCGCCGCTCCCGACCGCGTCGGGGTGGTTGGCCTTGACCAGGCGCCGGTAGGCCCGCTTGACCTCGGCGAGCGTGGCGCCCCGCGCCAGCCCGAGGGTTCGATAGGGATCGCCGTCGAATGCCATGACCGGCGCGATCAGCCGATCAGCTCGCCCACCGGCACCAGCTCGAACTCGGGGACCGCCTCGGCGGCGGCACGACCGTGCGGATCCAGGCTGACGGGCCGGTGGTAGCGGGCCAGGTCTCGCAGCGCGCCGCCATCGAGTGCCCCGACCTGGCGCACCGCTTCCACGGAGGCCGCCCAGGTGCCACGATCGTAGCCGTCGCCGTCCTCGATCTTGATCGCCAGGCCCGAGGCCGCCGTGCTCTGGGTGCCGATCCGCGGGCCGGGCAGGATCGCCACGCCGCGGAGCGCCTCCATCCCAGACTTGCTGATCAGGCGGCCCGGCGCCGCCTTCATCATCGACGTGTCGAGCCGATCGTGGCGCCCGCCGATCAGCTCGGGGTTGGCCAGCATCGCGTCACGCACGGTCGTGAGCGACCGCGCCAGCTCGGCGCGACGGTCGTTGGCCGGGATCGCGGACGGGTCGGCCAGCATCGCGAACGCGCGCGCGACCTCGCGCAACGGGAAGGCGAAGGTCTCGATGCCGCAGCCGTCGACCGCGGTGCGGAGGCTCGCCGACGGCGTGTCGAAGACGGCGGCCACGGCGGCTCGATAGGCGATCTGCGACGGATGCCCGGGCTTCCAGTACTCGGCCGGATCCCAGCCGCGCAGCCGGCTGAGCAGCAGCGACACGGTGTGCTGGCCCGAGCACATGTGCCGGACCGGCCCGGCCTTCTCCCCGTCGCGTGCCAGCCGCGATGCGGTCAGCGCGTCGAGCGGCATGCCCTCGGACCCGCACGCGAGTGACGACTGGCTGACGCCGGTCCGCCGGTAGATGCCCTGGAGCGTCCGGACGTGCAGGTCCTCGCCGGAGTGCGAGCTCGCGAGGATCGCGATCTCCGCCGGCTCGAGGTCGAACGCCTCGATCCCGCCCGCCTCGATCAGCGCCAGCAGGCCGAAGGGCTTGACCGTCGAGCGGAGCGTGACCGCGCGATCCGCGTCGCCGAGCTGGCGGATCAGCCGGCCGGCCGCGTCGACCTCGACGATGTCCCCGCGGTGGACGCTCTCCTCGATCCCGTTGCGGACCTGGCGCACGAGGATCGGCGGCACGGCCCGGCCGCGACCCGGCCGGGCGGCCGCGCGCACGGGCTTCGCCGTGGAGCGGCGGGCCGGGCTGGCCGGGACAGTCACGGTCGATGGGTCTCCGAATGGCTGGGCTGGACGAGGTCGGCGACGGCGCCGCGCGGCGTCGATTCGGCGCGTGGACCGCGCCTGGTGACCGCGAGGATAGCGCCTCGCTTGGTACCATGGACAGCACCTGAGGTCCACTCCCCTTCGTCGACCGGAGGTCACCCGTGCCCGCCTCGACTGTCCATGTCTCGCAGCATCCGGCTGTCCTGCACAAGCTCGCGATCCTGCGCGACGAGCGGACGGAGCCCAAGAAGTTCCGGGAGCTCGTCCGCGAGCTGTCGTGGCTGCTGGGGTACGAGGCGCTGGCCGACGTCGGGGTCCGGCCAATCGACATCCGCACCCCGATGGAGTCGATGACCGCGCACGAGCTCGACGCCCGGATCGGGCTCGTTCCGATCCTGCGAGCCGGGCTCGGCATGGTCGACGCGATGCTCGAGCTGATGCCGACCGCGCAGGTCTGGCACCTCGGCCTGTTCCGCGACGAACGGACGCTTCGCCCCGTGGAGTACTACAACAAGCTGCCGAACTCGGCCACCGTGGACCTCTGCCTGATCCTGGATCCGATGCTCGCGACCGGCGGGTCCGCGACGGCTGCGATCGAGGTGCTCAAGAAGTGGGGCGCGGTCCGGATCAAGCTGGTCAACCTGATCGCCGCCCCCGAGGGGATCGAGGCGGTCACCAGGGCTCACCCCGACGTCCAGATCCACTGCGCCGCGCTGGACCGCAGCCTCAACGACCGCGGCTACATCCAGCCCGGGCTGGGCGACGCCGGCGACCGCCAGTTCGGGACGGGCCTCGGCGACTGAGGGCCGCGCCAGGATCGCCGGCTGCTTCGCGCGACCGCCCGACCCGTGGGCGCCGACCCGGAGGATGGACATGGAGGTTGAGGAGCGTCTGCGAGCCGCGGGCGTCGTGCTGGTCCTTCGCCCGACCGACCCGACCCTGGCCGAAGCGATCGCCTCCACCCTGCTGGCGGTGGGAGTTGGCGCGATCGAGGTCACGTTCCGGGCGGCGGGTGCGGCGGCCGCCATCGAACGGATCCGCACGACGGTGCCCGGCGTGCTCGTCGGTGCCGGCACGGTGCTGACCCGTGCCCAGGCGTCCGAGGCGCTCGAGGCCGGCGCCGAGTTCGTCGTCGCGCCCGGCAGCCATCCGGACGTCATCGGCGCCGTCCTGGACGCGGGGATCCCGATGATCCCGGGCGTCGCCACGCCGACGGAGGTGGAGGCCAACCTCGCTCGCGGCCTGACGCTGCTCAAGTTGTTCCCGGCTGAGGTCATCGGCGGGATCGGCATGCTGCGCGCGCTGCGCGGTCCATATCCGGGCGTCCGGTTCGTCCCGACCGGCGGGATCGGGCCGGCCAACCTGGCTGCCTACCTGGCCGAGCCGAACGTGACTGCCTGCGGCGGGTCGTGGCTGGCCGAAGGCGTGACCGAGCCTGGCGGCCTGTCGAGGGTCGAGGAGCTCGCCCGCGCCGCCGCGGCGATCGTGGCGTCGGTGCGCGGGCCTGGAGCGGAGCGTCGGCCATGAGCGTGCTGTCGATCAAGCCCGAGTCTGCGGTCGCCTGGGATCTCGTGGCGCTCGGTGAGGTGATGCTCCGGCTCGACCCGGGCGAGGACCGCATCTCCACGGCCCGGACATTCCGGGCCTGGGAAGGCGGCGGTGAGTACAACGTGGCGCGCGGCCTGCGTCGCTGCTTCGGGATGCGCACGGCCATCGTGACCGCCCTGGCCGACAACCCCGTCGGCAGGCTCATCGAGGGACTGATGGGCGAGGGCGGGGTCGACCTCCGCCACGTGCGCTGGGTGCCGTACGACGGGGTCGGCCGGTCGGCGCGCAATGGCCTCAACTTCACGGAGCGGGGCTTCGGGGTTCGGCGGGCGGTCGGCATGTCCGACCGGGGGTACACGGCGATCTCGCAGCTGCGGCCCGGCGACGTCGACTGGGACACGATCTTCGGGTCCGAGGGAGCGCGCTGGTTCCACTGCGGGGGCATCTTCGCGGCCCTGTCCGAGACCACACCAGCCGTCGCCAGGGAGGCCATGGTCGCGGCCCGGCGGCACGGCGCGATCGTGAGCTACGACCTCAACTACCGGGCGAGCCTGTGGCGGTCGATCGGCGGGAACGCTCGGGCCATCGAGGTCAATCGCGAGCTGGCGCCGCTCGTCGACGTCATGCTCGGCAACGAAGAGGACTTCACGGCCGCCCTGGGATTCCAGGTGGACGGCCCGGACACGAACCTCGCGTCACTCGACCCGGCCAACTTTGCCCGGATGATCGACGACGTCACCGGCGCCTTCCCGAACCTCAAGGTCGTCGGCACCTCCCTTCGCAGCGCCCAGACCGCGACCCGCAACGACTGGGGCGCGATCTGCTGGTCGGACGGCCACCTGTACACGGCGACGCCCCGGCTTGGCCTCGAGATCCTCGACCTCGTGGGCGGCGGCGACTCCTTCGCGTCCGGTCTGATCTACGGACTGCTCACGGGCCGCGACCTCCAGACGGCCGTGGAGTACGGGGCCGCCCACGGAGCGCTGGCCATGACCACACCGGGTGACACCTCGACGGCGACGCTGGCAGAGGTCGAAGCGGTCATCGCCGGGACTTCGGCGCGGATCGTGCGCTAGGGACCGCCCGCGCTAGACGCCGGCGCCCGCGACGAGCGCGAGCAGCACGCCGCCGGCGACGGTGCTGGCGACCTGTCCGGCCGCGTTCGCGCCCATCGCGTGCATGAGCGGGAAGTTCTCGAAGTCCTCCATCTGGGCCACCCGCTGCACGACCCGGGCGGCCATCGGAAAGGCGCTGATCCCGGCCGCACCGATGAGCGGGTTGAACGTCCCGCCGGACAGGCGATTGAGGATCTTGGCGAAGAGGATCCCCGCGGCCGTGTCGAGCCCGAACGCGAGGATGCCCAGTACGAGGATCGCCAGCGTCCCCGGCTGGAGGAACGCGGTCCCGACCATGGTCGAGCCGATGGCCAGGCCGAGGAACAGGGTCACGATGTTGGTCAGCTCGTTCGAGGCGCTGCCGGTCAGCCGCTCCACGGCGTGCGACTCGCGCATCAGGTTGCCGAGCATCAGCGAGCCGACGAGCGGCGTCGCGTAGGGCACGAGCGTGCCCACGATGACCGTGACCGCGATCGGAAACAGGATCCGCGTCCGGCGGCTGACGGCGCGGCCGCCCGGGTGCATCCGGATCCGGCGTTCGGCGGGCGTGGTGAGAACCCGCATCACCGGCGGCATGATCACCGGGACGAGCGCCATGTAGCTGTACGCGGCGACGGTGATCGGGCCGAGCAGGTGCGGCGCGAGGAGGCCGCTGACGTAGATCGAGGTCGGGCCGTCGATCGCGCCGATGATCCCGATCGAGGCCGATTCCGCGCGGGTGAAGCCGAGCAGGAGGGCGAGCAGCAGGACGCCGAAGATCCCGAACTGGCCGGCCGCCCCGAGCAGGATCATCCGCGGGTTCTCGAGGAGCGGGCCGAAGTCGGTCAGCGCGCCGATCCCGATGAAGATCAGCAGCGGGAACAGCTCGTTGCCGACGCCCGCGTCGTAGAGGACCGACAGGAGGCCCCCTTCCCCGACCATCGGCGACAGGGGCAGGTTGGCGAGGATCGCGCCGGCGCCGATCGGCAGGAGCAGGAGCGGCTCGTAGTCGCGGACGATCGCGAGGTAGAGCAGGATCCCGCCGATGACGATCATGACCGTCGACTGCCAGGTGACCGCGGTGACCCCCGCCAGCAGCTGGTCGATCGTGTCCTGGCTCATCCGGGGGCGTCGCCGAGGCGGACGAGCAGCGCACCGGGGCCGACGGGCTGGCCGGCGGCGACGCCGACCTCCACGATGACGGCGTCCCGCGGACTGCGGATCGTGTTGCGCATCTTCATCGCCTCGAGGACGAGCACGGCGTCGCCACGACGGACACTTGCGCCGACCGCGACGAAGACCTCCAGGACGACACCCGGCAGCGGCGCCGACAATGCGTCGACCCGCCCGCCCGGCTGGACCGGCACCGCGGCGGGCCGGTGTGCCGGCGCCGGGGCGTCCGAAGGCGTGGCGGCGGCTCGGCGGGCGGTCCCACCGCCGACGGCGGCACCGGCGGGGCCGGCACCGGTGGCGGCGCCGATGGCCCGGGGCTCGCTCGCTGCGACCTGTGGCGAGATCGGCGCGCCGGGCAGGTCGTGGTCGTCGAGCAGGGTGGCTTCGAACGTCCGGCCGTCGACCGAGACCTCGAAACGGTCGGCGGCCGTCTCCAGGACGTCGACCGTGAACGCGTGGTCGTCGATCGAGACCGTGTAGCGGCGGAGGCTCATCGACCCCTCCGACGCCAGGACTGGCCCTGGCGCGTGCGACCGGCGGCGACCCAGCGGCTCGCGAAGAGGAGGCTGCCGGGCCAGTAGCTGCGCATGACCGGGGCGGCCTGGCGGCGTCGCTGCTCCGCATGACGGCGGATCGCCACGGCGATCGCCGCGACGAGCTGGGGCGCCACCTCGGTCCCACCGTCGATCGGCCGGATGGCCACTCGCGGCGACGGGGACTCCGCCGCCGGCCCCGCCGCGGAAGACGCTCGGCGCGCGTCGAACCGGACGGCGATCGTCAGCAGGAGCCACAACAACGCGAGCAGCCCGAAGACGATCCCGAGACCGAGCACCGTGACCTGGAGACCGAAGCCGAGGTTGTCCATCGTCAGGCCGGGAACAGGCCGTGCTTCTTGGGCGGGTTCTGCTGGACCTTGGTGCGCAGCAGCTCGAGCGCCCGGATCAGCCGCGGGCGGGTCTCGCGCGGTTCGATGACCTCGTCGATCTGGCCGACGTCCGCGGCGCGATACGGGTTGAAAAAGGCGTCGCGGTACTGGCGGACGTACTCGGCCGTGACCGCGGCCGGGTCGGTCGCGGCCCTGACCTCGCGGGCATAGAGGATCCGCACGGCGGCCTCCGCGCCCATGACCGCGATCTGGGCGCTCGGCCAGGCGAAGGCGATGTCCGTCCGCATCTGCCGCGAGCTCATCGCCACATACGCCCCGCCCATCGCGCGACGGGTCACGATCGAGATCTTCGGGACCGTCGCCTCGCAGTAGGCGTAGATGATCTTGGCGCCATGGCGGATGACGCCCTGGTACTCCTGGTCGATGCCGGGCAGGAAGCCCGGGCAGTCCACGAAGGTGACGACCGGAATGTTGTAGACGTCGCAGATCCGGATGAACCGGGCGATCTTGTCGCTGGCGTCGATGTCGAGCACGCCGGCCATGACCGCCGGCTGGTTGGCCACGATCCCGACCGCGAAGCCGTCCAGCCTCGCGAACCCGGTGACCGCGTTGGCCGCGTAGGCGGCGTGCACCTCGAGGAAGCTGTCGCGATCGAACACGTGGCCCAGGATGTCGCGCACGTCGTACGTCTCGGCCTCGTCGTCGGGGATCACCGCGTTCAGCTCGTCGGCCATCCGCTCGGCCGGGTCGTAGGGCACGAGCTGCGGCGGATCCTCGTTGTTGTTCTGCGGCAGGAACCCGAGCAGGAGCTTGGCCAGCTCGATCGCGCCGAGCTCGTTGTCGGCGACGAGATGGGCGACGCCGCTCCGTGCCTCGTGCACGTCCGATCCGCCGAGCTCCTCGATCGAGACGAGCTCGCCGGTGACGGCTTCGATGACGTCGGGGCCGGTCAGGAACATCGAGCTCGTGCCCCTGGCCATGACCACGAAGTCGGTCAGCGCGGGCGAGTAGACCGCGCCGCCGGCGCACGGCCCGAGGATGACCGAGATCTGCGGGATGACGCCCGAGCACATGACGTTCCGGACGAAGACCTCCCCGTAGGCGGCCAGGCTGGCGACGCCTTCCTGGATCCGCGCCCCGCCCGAGTCGTTGAGCCCGATGATCGGGACGCCGCTCTCGAGGGCGAGATCCTGGATCCGGCTGATCTTGTGCGACTGGACGCGCGAGAACGAGCCGCCGATGACGGTGAAGTCCTGGGCGAACGCGGCCACCCGGCGGCCGCTGACCTTTCCGAACCCCGCCACCACGCCATCGCCCGGGTAGCGCTGGTCGGCCAGCCCGAACTCGGTCTCGTCGTGGGTGGCCAGCGCCCCCAGCTCCTGGAACGACCCGTCGTCGAGCAGGAGGGCGAGCCGCTCGCGGGCCGTGAGCTTGCCGCGGGCGTGCTGTTGGGCGATGCGGTCGGGGCCGCCGCCCTCGAGCGCCTTCGCCCGCATCGCGCGCAGGACCTCGAGATGGTCGTTCACGCCTCCGATCGTGGATCGCGAATCGCGCCGCCGACACGGCCACATGGCCCGGTTCGGGCGGCCGGTTGGATCGAACCCGGCGCCGGCCGCGGGGAATCGAACGGGCCGGTCCGCCCGGACCGGCCCGTTCGTGGCTGGGACTGACCGACGGTCAGTTGCCGCCTTCGGTGACCTGCACGACCCCCTTCTGGAAGTCCGTACCCTTCGTGTCGTCGGTGATCCCAGCGAGCGCCTTGGCCGCCAGGTCGGTCCGGTAGGCGTCGGCCGGTGGCGCCTCCTTGATGATCCCGGCCCCGAGCGAGACGTCGACCGTCTGCTGCCAGAGCGCCGGGTCCATCGTCCCGATCCCGTTGGGCGACGGCCAGATGAGGGCGTTGACTTCGTTCATCTGCCACGCCTGGTGGCCCGCGCCGAGCGTCGAGCCGTTCTTGAGGGTGTACTGGACGCAGTCGGCCGGGTTCGCCCGGCAGTAGATCCAGCCCTGGAACGAGGCCTTGAGGAAGCGGACCGCCACATCCTCGTTGCCCGGCTGCGACAGCCACGACGCGCGCGCGAAGATCGCGTCCTGGAGCATCGCCGTGCCCTCGTCGTTCCAGTTGATGACGTTGAGGTCGGTCGGCTGGTAGAGGTTGCCGGTCTCCGGGTTCTTCGCCTCGAGGACCTGCGCGAACTCGTTGTAGATCATCGCCTCGGCCACGTCGATCTGCTTCGACAGCAGGAGCGTCATGTCGAACGGCTGGATGACCTTCTCGTAGTCGGTGCCCTGCTTGAGCCCGGCCTTGAGCGCGCCGGCCGTGACCTCGAACTCGTTGCCGAAGTCCCAGACGCCGACCTTCTTGCCCTTGAAGTCGGCCGGCTTGGTGATGTTCGAGCTCTTCCACGACACGGACAGGGTGCCCGAGCGCTGGAAGACCTGGGCGATGTCGACGAGGTCGGACGCCGGGTTCCCGATGCGCGCCTCGAGCACCTTGGGCACCCAGCTGATCGTGAACTCGGGGCCGTCGGCGGCGGAGCCGGCTGCCTGCGGGATGACGTCCGGCCCACCGGGCACGATCGTCAGCTTGATCCCGGCCGCATCGTAGTAGCCCTGCTCGACCGCCGCGAAGTATCCGGCGAACTGGGCCTGCGGAGCCCACTGGAGCTGGAGCCGGACCTCGGCGGGGGCCGCGGCCTGGGACGGGGCGGCGCTGTCGGCAGTGCTCGGGACGGCCTCGCTGGGGGCCGCCTCGCTCGGGGCCGCCGACGGCGCGGTCGTCGCCGTGCCGCTGCTGCAGGCCGCGAACAGGAAACTGGCCGACGCGGCCAGCGCCAGGAATCTGCGGGTCTTCATCATCGCCTC
>JACQEF010000023.1 GCA_016200745.1 Chloroflexota bacterium
CCCTGGCCGCCGTCTCGGATGCCGCCTTCCCCTACCGCCCCGCGCGGCTCATCTCGGTCGGCTCGGTCCCGGTCTATGCGCTCCGGGTGACCTACGTCGGCGAGCTCGGCTGGGAGCTGTATGCGCCCACCGAGTACGGGCGGGCGCTCTGGACGACGCTGTGGGAGGCCGGCCGGTCGCACGGCCTGGTCGCCGGCGGGTACCGGGCGATCGACGCGCTCCGGCTCGAGAAGGGCTACCGCGTCTGGTCGAGCGACATCACGCCCGACGAGACGCCGTTCGAGGCCGGTCTCGGCTTTGCGGTCAAGCTCGACAAGGGCGTCGACTTCATCGGGCGCGAGGCCCTCCTCGCGGCCCGGGGGGCCGGCCCGCGCAGGCGGCTGCGCTGCCTCGTGCTCGACGATCCGCGCTCCGTCTGCCTCGGCAACGAGCCCGTCCGCCTCGATGGCCGGATTGTGGGGCGGGTCACCTCGGGTGGTTATGGGTTCGCCGTCGAGCGGTCGATCGCCTACGCCTACCTGCCGCCGGACCTGGCCGCGATCGGGACGCGCGGCGAGGTCGAGGTGTTCGGCGACTGGGTCGCCTTCGAGGTCGCCCGCGAGCCGCTCTACGACCCGACCGGCGAGCGGCTCCGCTCGTGACCCCGACCGAAGCGGAGCTCGACGCCTGGCTGGTCTTCGCGCTGGCCTGCTGCGACGAGGCCGACGCGCTGGCCCTGGCGCAGTTTCGGCGCGACCTGGTCATCGAGACGAAGCCCGACCGTTCGTTCGTGACCGAGGCCGACCAGGCGATCGAGCGCGCGATCCGCGGCCGCATCGCCGAGGCGTACCCGGACCACGGGCTCGTCGGCGAGGAGTACGGCGACGAGGCGGGGCGGGTGAGCGTGACCTGGTACATCGACCCGATCGACGGCACCCACAACTTCATGCGCGGCGTGCCGCTGTTCGGGACGTTGCTGGCGGTCGAGGCCGGCGGCGAGCTCCAGGTCGGGGTCATGAGCGCGCCCGCCCTTGGCGGACGCTGGTTCGCGAGACGGGGTGGGGGTGCCTGGGCGGTCGGCTCGATGGGTGCGGATGCCGGCGTCCCGCGGCCCATCCACGTCTCCCGGGTGACGCGCCTGGCCGATGCGCACCTGCTGTACGGGTCCGCCCAGGAGATCGCCGACAGTGGCGAGGCGCCGGGCTTCGCGAGCCTCATCGCGGACGTGTGGCGGGACCGCGGCTTCGGCGACTTCTGGGGCTACGCGTTGGTCGCCGAGGGCGCCGCGGAGGCCATGGTCGAGGTCGGACCGAAGAGCTGGGACCTCGCCGCGCCGTTGGTGATCATCGAGGAGGCCGGCGGGCGGCTGACCGACCTCGAGGGGCGCCGGACGATCCATTCCGGCACGGTCATCGCCAGCAACGGTCCGCTCCACGACGAGATCCTGGCGCGACTTCGCGGCTGACCCGGTTCCCGGGCCTAACCGAACGGCCGGGCTGGCGTCTAACCGGCACGTGTCTCGACGCTTCGCTGTGGATCGTCGTGGAGGTCGAAGGGGCCTGACCTGCGCGTTCGCGGCTTCCCTCGGATTGGGCTTCGCGCCGGTCCGGCCGCTCGTTGCGCCGCGACGGCATCTGGGGCACAGTGACCCGGTGCCTGGTTGCAAGCCGCGTAGTCTCAGGGCGGATCTCGCGCTCCTCGCCCTCCTTCCGGTGCTGGTAGCGTGCACCGTGGCTGCACCGAATGCCGGAGCGACCGGGCCCGCCTCGCCGCCCGGTTCGGCCTCATCGCCGATGGTGCCGCCGACAGCACCATCGCCTTCGAGCCAACCCAATGTCTCGCCATCACCGACGGTGATCGCGTCGGCGTCGACGGGTCCGTCCGTCCTGCTCAACTGCGGCGATCGGGGACGGGACTTTCCCGCCGAGGCGCTGTCTGGTCCGGGCACCGCCGAGCTCGGGACCGACGCGGCAGCGGCCGTCCTGCGGTCGACGATCGCAGCGACGCCGGAGTCGTCGTTTCCCGCGCATGGCTGGCACCGGGTCCTCGACGACGACACGGGCGCCTGGTTCGTGGCCGTCGGCGACGAGCGCACCCGGGGTTGGCAGGTCAACGTGGGTGACCTCAACGGGGTCCTGGACGCGACCGTCTACGGCGCGTGTCACCTCTCGGTGTCCGCGCCACCCGATGTCAGTTACGGGACCTGGTGGCTCGACCCCGCGGCGAGGGCGCCGTCCGCGGACACGACCAGCCTGGCGATCCTGCTGCGCGAGACGGTCTGCGCCAGTGGCCAGTCGCCCGAGGGCCGCGTGCTGCCCCCCACGATCGTCGTCCGCGGTGCTCGGAACTCGCCGCCTCTATGACGCGAGCTGGTATCCGCCACGCCTGGTGACGAGCCTGGATCCCGGCTCCTGACGCCGGACGTCGTTCCAGATGTTCGACCTCAGGCCGTGACCCCGCTCTGCTCGATCGCGGCGAGCGCAAGGCAGGCCGGACAGCAGGCGTCGGCCCAGTCGGCGACCAGCGTCAGAGCCGGTGTCCTCCGGCGCCGCCGCGTGACAACGATCCACCCGGCGCCGCCGACGGCTGCCAGGGCGGCGACACCGATCGCGATCGTTCCGAGCGCCCCGCCGACAGCCGATACGACGGGTGGACCGATCAGGTAGCCGAGCCCGAAGTGGGCGCCGATGAACAGGCTGTTGCCGATCGTGAGCCCTGTGACGAAGGCGACCGCCGGCACGCCGGCCAAGGCGCTCGCGGCGATGGCCACGATCCGGACACCCGGCGTCGACCGGGCGATCGCCACGGACCGGGCGCCACCGCGGCGCAGCCGCTCTTTCTGCCGGTCAACGCGCTCGGTGGATCCCAGGCGGCCGAGGACCCGAAGGATGAACGGCCGAGCGACGGACCGAAGCAGCCCGTACTGTGCGATCCCGCCAACGATACTCGCCAGGACGATGGCGACCAGCGCAACCAGCGGGTCGAGGCTGCCCTGGTTCGCTGCGACGCCAGCACCGATGATGATCAGGTCGCCTGGCACCGGGATCGGGAGCCCGGCCTCCTTGACCAGGATCAGGCCGGCGACGGCGAGCACTGGCCCAAGGTCTGGCGGCACCCCGGTCGGCCTCGATCAGGACCGCCGGTCGAGACGCTCGCCGGCCACGGCCAGCGCGATGCCAACCGCCAGGGTCAGTAGTCCGAGCCCGACGCCGGCGATGAACCAGACCGATAGCCCGATCATCCCGAACACGATCAGGCTCGCACTCAGCCCGCGGCTCTGGCTCGTCACGGCGGACCGCGTGAACGACGACAGCGCTCCCGGTGACGGCATGCCGCTCGCGCGGACGAGCTCGTCGGTGCTGGCCCGCAGGATCTCCAGGGTGTCGTCGTCGACCAGGTCGTCGACGACCTCGGCCATGACCGCCTCTTCGAAGGCCGCGGCGGCAGCGACGCGGTCGCGCGGCGACGCGACGGAGACCGACCAATCGTTGGCGGCCCACGTGCCGCTGAAGCCACCGCGCGAGAATGCCCGGATGACGGTCTCGCGGGCGGCCGTCACTGCTTCCTCCAGGAGCGTGGTGCGGCCGGCCGCTGCCGCGGCGGCCCTCGCCCGTCGCTGCGCGGATCGGCGCGTGGCGTCCGGCGGAGCGATCACGACGACCTGCAGGTTGACCCGGGCGAGTCGTTCGAGCAGGTGGTCGACGCGCGCTCGCGCGGCGTTCTCCGGTTCGGTCATCCCCCGATCCTCCGGTCAGGCGCCGGCGGCGGCGAGACTTTCGTCGAGGATCGACAAGGCCAGCGCCACCTCATCGGCCGTGGTGACGAGTGGCGGGATGATCCGGATCACGTTCACGTACGTGCCGGCGGTGAGGACGATCAGGTGTCGTGCCAGCGCCTCGGCCTGGATTCGCTTGGTGAGGTCCGGGTCGGGAACCCGCCCGTCGCCGACGCCCGGTCTCACGAACTCGAGGGCGACCATGAGCCCGAGGCCTCGCGCGTCGCCGACCGACGGATACCGAGCCGCGAGCGCGCGCAATCCCGCCAGGAACTGCAACCCGCGCTCTCGCGCGTTGGCCACCAGCCCCTCGTCCTCGATGACGTCGAGCGTGGCATTCGCCGCGGCGCACGAGACGACGTTGCCGCCGTACGTCCCGCCGTGCGTCCCGGGCTTCCACTGCGCCATCAGATCCGCCCGGGCCAGGATCCCCGATAGGGGCAGCCCGGACGCGATCCCCTTGGCCATGACCACGATGTCGGGCTCAACATTCCAGTGCTTGACGGCGAACAGCTCGCCGGTCCGCCCGAACCCGGTCTGCACCTCGTCGGCGATGAGCAGGATCCCGTGCTGCCGGGTGATCTCGCGCAGTCGCGGCAGGAAACCGGGCGGCGGCACGATGTAGCCGCCCTCGCCCAGGACGGGCTCGATGATCACCGCCGCAACCCGGTCCGGATAGATGAACTGGTGGAAGGTGAGGTCGAGCTGCGCTTCCCAATCGCACGTGCAGGCGTCGGGCGAGTGCGGACCGCCGGGCGCCCGGTAGCAGTACGGGTAGGCGGTGTGATAGACGGATCCCGGCAACGGCTCGAACGCCGCGCGGTAGACGTCCTTGGCGGTCGTCAGGGCCATCGTCTGGGCCGTCCGGCCGTGGTAGCCGTAGCGGAAGGCGATGATCGCCGGACGGCCCGTCGCGGCCCGCGCGAGCTTGACCGAGGCCTCGACCGCCTCGGCACCCGAGTTGGACAGGAACGCCTGCCACGGTCCGCCGGGCAGCAGCGTGCGCAGGCGGTCATACAGGCGGAGGCCGGGCTCGTGGTACAGGATGTTCTGCTGGCCGTGGAGCAGCCTGGCGGCCTGCGCCGCGACCGCCGCCGCGACCCGCGGGTGGGCGTGGCCGGTATTGGTGACCCCGATCCCGGAAGAGTAGTCGAGGTACCGCTGCCCGTCGCGGGTGATCAGCCACGAGCCCTCGCCGCGGTCGACGTCGAGGTTGGTGATGCGGCTCCAGACAGCCGGCACGACCGAGTGATCGGGGAGGGCCTGGCTGGCCGGGTCTCGCCTCTCGGTCTCGAGCATGTCGGAATCTCCAGGATCAGCGGATACGGGCGGCTCGGCCCGATCGGAGCGACGTCAGCCCGACGAGCGCCACCGCGCCGAGGAAGATGATCGACCCGATGACGTTGATCTGCACGGGCAGCGCGTTGCGCTGGATCGAGTAGATCCAGATCGGGAAGGTGTTCGTCGTCCCGGACACGAAGTTGGTGATCACGAAGTCGTCGATCGACAGGCTGAACGCCAGCAGCGCGGCGGCCATCACGCCGGGGAGGATGAGGGGGAAGGTCACCTTCCAGAAGGTCGTCAGCTCGTTGGCGCCGAGGTCCATCGCGGCCTCCTCGAGCCGCCGGTCGAAGCCGGCCAGTCGCGCCTTCACGGTCACGACCACGTAGCTGATGTTGAACATGATGTGGGCGATCAGGATCGTGGCGAACCGGTCGGGTACAGCGTCGGCACGCTGCCGGACAGCGGCGGCAGCGCGGTCGCCACGAACAGCGTGAGCATGCTCGCGCCGAGCACGATCTCGGGCGTCGCCATCGGCAGGAAGATGATCCCGTTGAGCGCGCCCCGACCGCGGAAGTGGTAGCGGGTCAGGGCCAGCCCAAGCATGGTGCCCATGATCGTGGCCGCGACCGTCGACAGGACCGCGATCAGGAGGCTCGTCCGGACCGCGTCCCCCAGGCCCGGCCAATCGAACGGGTGGAGCCAGCCGCTCAGCGAGAACTCGTTCCAGACGTAGTTGAACTTGCCCTCGGGGCGGTTGAACGAGAACACGATCATGACGATGATCGGGATCATCAGGTACAGGATCGCGAGCGCCGTGAAGGCAGGCAGCACGCGCGGGCCCAGCCGCTGACCGAGCGAACCGCGCGGCGCGGCCCTGGTCCGCGGCGCCGCTGCCGGCACGGTCGTCGTGTCCGTCGCCATCAGCCGGTCAGCTGCTCGGTGCCGAGCAGCCGGGCATAGACCGCGCCAGGGGCAGCGTGACGCGTCGGAACGCGGCGGCCCGGTTCGCGTACAGGTCCTCGGCCGCCTCGATCAGCCGGATGTCGATCTTCTCGAGGGCCACGTACAGGGGCAGGATCATGAACGGCAGGAAGTTGTAGGTGATCCCGGCGACCTGGGCGATCGGTGTCCCCAGGATGCTGAACGTGCCGGGCAGCAGCCCGAAGGTGTGCTTGAGCGGGGCCAGGATCGGGCCCTCGTCGCCGAGCAGGATCTTCCAGCTGATCGTCCGGATGAGGAAGCTGGTGAAGAACGGGGCAATCACCAGGAACAGGATCAGGTTCTTGTAGCGGCCGCCGCGGAAGGCGATCGTGTAGG
>JACQEF010000285.1 GCA_016200745.1 Chloroflexota bacterium
GACGCGATGCGCCTCGCCATCGCCGGCCTGCTCGACCTCGATGCGGCGGCGGTCAACGTGAAGGCATCGAGCGGGAACCTCGGCGGCTCCGAGGGGGCCGGCCGGTCGATCAGCGCCATGGCGATTGCCATGGTCGAGGCGATCCCGTGACCGTCCGGCTCCACGACACGCTGTCCGGCGAGACCGGCCCGCTCGTTCCGCTGCGCGAGGGCCGGGTGGGCATCTACTCGTGCGGGCCCACGGTCTACGCGCCGGTCCACATCGGCAACTTCCGCTCGTTCCTGTTCGTGGACGTGCTGGTCCGCCATCTGCGATGGCGCGGCTTCACCGTGAAGTGGGTGCTCAACATCACGGACGTCGACGACAAGATCATCCGCGGCGCCGCCGCGTCCGGCGAGGGGATCGACGTCCTGGCCGGCCGCTATCTCGAGCGCTTCCTCGCGGACGCCGCCGCGCTCCGGATGACCGTGCCGGACGTCCTCCCGCGTGCGACCGAGCACATCGACCGGATGGCCTCGCTGATCGCCACGCTCCTCGAACGGGGCCACGCCTATCGAACCGACGACGGGTCGATCTTCTTCCGGATCGCCTCGTGGCCGGCCTACGGCAAGCTGGCCCGCCTCGACCCCGATGGGCTCAGGGTGGGGGAGCGGGTGGAGGCCGACGAGTACGGCAAGGACGACGTCCGCGACTTCGCGCTGTGGAAGGGCCCGAAGCCCGGCGAGCCGTCCTGGGAGACCGTCGTGGGGCCCGGCCGCCCCGGTTGGCACGTCGAGTGCTCGGCCATGAGCATGGCCCATCTCGGCGAATCGTTCGACATCCACACCGGCGGCGTCGACCTGGTCTTCCCGCACCACGAGGACGAGATCGCCCAGAGCGAGGCGGCCACCGGGCAGCCGTTCGTCCGCACCTGGCTGCATTGCGCCCACCTGAGGATGGACGGCGCAAAGATGGATCGAGCGGCTCGACGCGCTGGTCGCCGCGCTGTCGGCGTACCGGGAGGAGCGCGCCTTCGATCCCACGCTGACGGACGCCCTGGCCGCCGCTCGCGAAGCCTTCGGGGCGGCGATGGACGACGACCTGAACGTGTCCGCGGCGCTCGCGGCGCTGTTCGACCTCGTGCGCGAGCTCAACCGGCGGATCGAGCGGCGGGCGCTCTCCAGCGCCGACGCGACCTGCGCCCTCGACGCCCTCCGCGACCTGGACCGCGTGCTCGCGATCCTGCCCGAGGCCGACCCCGGTCTCGACGCGGAGGATGAGGCGTTGCTCGCGGCCCGCGAGGCAGCCCGGGCGGCACGCGACTGGGTGGCCTCCGACCGCATTCGCGACGAGCTGGCGGCGCGGGGGATCGGCGTTGAGGACACCCGCGACGGCCAGCGCTGGCGGCGGCTGGCCGAGGCGAACCATGGCTGACCGACCGCGTCGCAAGGATGGGGATCGACCGCGCCCGCGACCGGCTGGCGGCCCGCGCCCGGCTGGCGGCCCCCGACCGGGTGGCGGGCCGCGACCGGGTGGGGGGCGCACCAGTCCGTTCCCCCGTGGCGGTTCCGGCCCGCGCCGTCCCGACGGCCCGTACCCGCCGCGCGATCGAGTGATCCCGGACGGGCCCGGTGGCGAGGGTCGCGACCACACGCCGCCGTCGCGCGGCCCGTGGCGCCCGGCGGGCGCCAGACCACCTGGTGACCGCGCCGGCCGACCACCCACGGGGTTCAGGTCGAGCGGGCCGCCGTACCGCCCGCCGGGCGACCGCCGGCCGAGCGAGGATCGGCCGCGACCCCACTTCACCTCCGGCGAACCGGGGGTCGATCGCAGGCCGCGGCCGTCGACGCCCGGACCCTGGGCCGGGCCCGACCGCCGCCCGCCGGACCGGCGCCGGTTCGACCAGGGACCACCCGATCGCCGGCCCCGGGAGCCACGCCCATTCGACCGGGGACCGGAACCCCCGGGCCGGCCTCTGCCGGGTCGGTCGTACCCACCGCCGACGCGGCCTGGGCCGCGCGCGTGGGCGGCCGAGCCCCGAGCGGCCGAACCCTGGCAGCGGCGCGAGCCGGCGTTGCCACCGCCGGACAGCCTCGGGCCGGACGAGGAGCTCGTCGCGGGGCGTCGGCCGGTTGAGGAGGCGTTCGCTGCCGGCCGGCCGGCCCTGCGCCTGCTGGTCGTCCCGCAGCGGCGGGGCCCGCTGGAGAAGCTCGTCCTCCATGCCACGCGGCTGCGCATCCCGATCGTGGAGCTCGAGGGTGGGTCGCTGACCGCGCTCGCCGGGTTCGACGGCCACCAGGGTGTGGCGCTGGTCGTCGCGCCCCGCGCGTTCGCGTCGCTCGACGACATCCTCGCTCGGGCGCGGGACCGCGACGAACCGCCGTTCGTCCTCGTGCTTGACTCGCTCGAGGACCCGCAGAACGTCGGCACGCTCCTGCGCAGTGCCGAGGCCGCCGGTGTCCACGGCGTCGTCTTCCCCGTCCGCCGTCAGGCGCCGCTCACGCCCGCGGCGGTGAAGGCCTCCGCCGGGGCCGTCGAGCATCTCCTGCTCTGCCCGGTCGACGACCTCGGTGGCGCCCTGGCCGACCTCCACGGGCATGGCCTCCGCATCGCGGGTTCCGAGGCGGACGCGCCGCTGACCGCTCGCCAGAGCGATCTGCGTGGGCCCCTCGCCATCGTCGTCGGGAGCGAGGGGCAAGGCCTCGGGCCCACCGTTCGGCGGCGCTGCGACCTGTTCATGCGGATCCCGATGCGCGGCGCCGTCGGCTCGCTCAACGCGGCGGTGGCCGGCTCGATCCTGCTGTTCGAGGCGGTCGCCCAGCGCGACCCCGAGGGCCGGGCGCGGACGCAACCGGCATCGGCCTGGCCGATTCCGAATCGCCGGACCGACGACGTGTCCCCGGAGGCATCGGAGCCGGACGCGGTCAAACCGATCGACCCCGGGATGCCGGACGACGGGACGTCCCCCGAGGTTCCCGAGGCTGCCGCCGCCGAGGCCACCAGCGAACCGGGACCGGCGATCCTCGCTGACCCCCTGACGGGCGACGCGGCGCCTCGGGCCGGCATCGAACCGTCACCGAGCGAGACGGAGACCGGGTCGGACGAGGCCCTGCTCCCAGGCGGCGTCGCCGCGAAGCCCTCCAGGCCGGCGCGCCCGCGCAAGCCCCGCACCCCGAAGGCCTGACCCCGCACGGCCGCACGCCACACCGGTGATGCGTCACGCTTGACCCACTCGGTCGGGCGGCCCTATCATCTCCCGGCGCCGGAACGGGTCATCTGCGGTATGGCCCTGCCTGTCGCGCCGACGTAGCTCAATTGGTAGAGCAGCGGTTTTGTAAACCGCCGGTTGCGGGTTCGAGTCCCATCGTCGGCTCCAGCGACAATTCAATCGGCCGCCGGGCCCACCACGAGACCGCAGTCTCGGTCCGTCGCTGTCGTCGCAAACATGGGTAGGTTGAGCAGGTGGTGAGCTCCGCTGACTGTAGATCAGCCGTCTTCGACTGTGGGGGTTCGATTCCCTCCCTGCCCACCAATTCTTCGCGCGATTGATCCTGGGCCCACATAGCTCAGCTGGCAGAGCACTTCCTTGGTAAGGAAGAGGTCATCGGTTCGAGTCCGATTGTGGGCTCCACACCCAGGCGGCCCTGCCTCCTGAGGTCGAAACGCAGCGGCCAAGCCGCGCCTCGTAAGGAGTGAAACGGTCACGTGGCCAAAAAGAAGTTCGACCGCACCAAGCCGCACGTCAACATCGGCACGATCGGCCACATCGACCACGGCAAGACGAGCCTGACGGCGGCGATCACGAAATACCTGGCGCTCAAGGGCGAGGCCGAGTACCGCGCCTTTGACTCGATCGACAACGCGCCCGAGGAGCGCGAGCGGGGGATCACGATCGCGATCGCCCAC
>JACQEF010000024.1 GCA_016200745.1 Chloroflexota bacterium
GCTGGAGCTGGACGGCGACGCCGCGCTCGTGGAGCGGGTCACGAACCGCCAGGTGCGCCGCAAGCGGATCCTGCGAGACGGCGACACGCGGGTCGAGCTGAGCCTCGACGAGGTCGACGTGGTCGTCCGGTCGCGCGTCGTCGACCGCTTCGTGGAGCTCGAGGTCGAGCTCGTGAAGGGCGACGAGAGCCGGCTCACGGAGCTGGCCGCCGTGTTCGCCGCGGACCTGGCGCTCACCTCGGAGCAGGGCAGCAAGCTGGAGTCGGCGATGGCGGTCGTCCGCGCGGTCGACGGCCCGCACGTGCACCCGTCGCTCCTGTCGCCGTCACCGGCACCGGCGGCGAACGCCGACGCCTCCGCGAGGGACGTGGCCCCGGTGTCCCCCGCCCCATCGCCCCCGCCGCCGCACGTCGAGGTCGTCCCGTCCACGTCCGACGAGCTCGACGAGACGGCCGAACCGGCATCGACATCGGACACGCACCTCGCGGTCGGCAAGACCCCCGGGGTCGCCGCCGACGACCACGTCGCCGAAGCCGCCCGGAAAGTGATGCGGTTCCACCTCGCGCGGATGCTCGCACGCGAGGCCGGGGTGCGGACCGGGCACGATCTCGAGGACGTCCACGCGATGCGGGTGGCCACGCGCCGGCAGCGGGCGGCCTGGCGGGTGTTCGGCGCAGCGTTCCGGGACCGGCGCACCAGGCGCTATCGGAAGGGGCTCCGCGAGATCGCCGCCCGGCTGGGTGCCGTGCGCGACCTGGACGTCCTGATCGAGGCGGCCGACCATTACCGGGCGGACCTGCCGGTCGCCGAGCAGCGGGCACTCGAGCCACTGCTCGCCGACTGGCGGACACGCCGCGACGACGCCCGGATCCTGCTCGTCCGCGAGCTCGATTCGGACGGCTATCGGCGATGGGTGGACGACTACCGCGACTTCGTGCAGACCGAGGGCGCGGCGGTCCGGCCCGTGGGGCCGGTCGAGCCGCATCGGATCCGCGACACCACGGCGTCACGCGTCTGGACCGCGTACGAGCACGTCCGGGGCTACGAGGCGGTCCTCCGCTGGGCCGACGTGGAGACGCTCCACGAGCTCAGGATCGCGGGCAAGTGGCTGCGCTACACGCTCGAGTTTGTGCGCGAGGCCCTGGGCGATGACGCCACGCCACTGATCGCGCGGGTGACCGCGCTCCAGGACCATCTCGGGCTCATGAACGACGCCGACGTCGCGGCGTCGATGGCCAGGACGTTCCTCGTAGACCACGCCGGCGACCTGTCCCAGCTCGAGAACGGTGCGATCGGGCGCTACCTGGTCAGCCGCGAGCGCGAGGTGGCGAGGCTGCGTCGCGGCGTGGGACCGGCCTGGCGCGGGGTCGCGGGGATCGGGTTCCGCCGGACGTTGGGTCGGGTGGTCGCGCGGATCTGAAGCCGAGGCGCCGCAGGCGGCGGGGCGGGCCGCCGGCCGTCGGGGCGGGGCGGGCCACCGGCAGACGGGTCAGGACCGCCAGCCGCGGGCCAGCTGCGCCAGGCGATCGCGCCAGGCGACCCCGGCATGGTCGACCGCGAGGATCGTGCCCTCGCGGATGCCCGCCTCGGACACGCGCAGGGACGCCACCCCGTAGCGTTCGAGGATCGCGTCAAGGATGGCCGCGCCGGCCGGCAGGATCCGGGCCCGGGTCGGGCGGATCCCATACCGCTCGGCCGCCGGCCCCGAACCCTGGGCCCCGAGGATCGCCAGCGCCTCGGCGATCGCGTCGCGCGTCAGCGTCTGGTCGCCGTCGCCGGCCGAAAGTACCTTGAGCAGGTTCGACGCGGTCCCGCCGACGGCAACGACCTCGGCCGGAGTAGCCTCGAGCGCCTCTGCGACGGCTTCGAGGGCGACGGCGCGCATGGCGGCGATCTCCGCGGGCACCGGCGGGTCCTCGACGACGAAGCGATCGGTCAGCCGCGCCGAGCCGAGCCGGATGCCGACCGCCCGTGGCGGACGCCTCGCGTCAACCACGCAGAACTCCGAGCTGCCGCCGCCGACGTCGACGACGAGCGTCTCGCGCGTGACCGGACGGCCATCGGTGACGCCGATGAGCGTCGCGTACGCCTCCTCCTCGTGGCTCAGGACATGGAGCGGCACACCGTGACGTGACGCGCGCCGAGCTGCCGTGACGTCCCCGCATATCCGGCGAGCGTCTTGGCCAGGTCGGCGCGGGCCGTGGGGCCCAGGTGACCGCGCTCGGCGACCGCGGCGCCCAGGCCGAGGAAGACCGATTCGTCAACGACCGGCATCAGCCGGTGGCCGGCGATCTCGGCCACCAGGAGGTGGACCGAATTCGAGCCGACGTCGACGGACGCGCCGACCGCGTGGTCCGGGGTCCCGCTCGCGGCCGTCACCACCGTGCCCGGTTCGGCACGAACCGCGGTCGCCTCGCTCGCCCCGAGGTCAGGACGACGTGCCGCCGCTTCCTCCGTCGGACGGACGCGGCGATCTCCGCGCGGCCGGCCGGGTCGTGGCGGTCCGGCGCGGCGCGGCCGGCTTGGGCGTACGCGAGGTCGAGGTCCGTCGCGAGCCGGCAGCCTTGGCGGCGGCCGGCCTGGCGCTGGCGGTCGTGGCCGGCTTCGCACCGGTGGCCGGCTTGGCGGCCGCAGCCCGCTTCGCGGTAGTGGCGGATCCGGCGGCGGCCGGCTTCGCAGCGACGGACCGGCTGGTCGTGGCCGGCTTGGCCGTCGCGGCCGGCTTGGCGACCCCGGCCGGCTTGGCCGTCGCGGCCGGCTTGGCCGTCGCGGCCGGCTTGGCGACCCCGGCCGCCTTGGGGGACGAAGTCCGTTTGACCGCGGCCGGTCTCGCCGAGGCGGGGGTGGCAGCCGCCGTCTTCGATGCCGCCGTCTTCGATGCCGCCGTCTTCGATGCCGCGGTCTTCGATGCCGCGGTCCTGGACGAGGCGGCGCGACGGCGAACTCCCTTCGCCGACGCCGGTCTGGCCGGCGCGGCCGGCACGACGGCCGGTGTCCCGGTCCGGATCGGCGAGACCGCCTCGACCGCCTGGATCGCGGCCGTACCGACTGCCCGGGCCGCTCCCCCGGTGGCACCCGCAGCGGAACCGGCCGCCGACGCGGCCAGACCGGCGAGCCTGCCGGCGAGCGAGGCGACCTCCTGGGCAGCTTCGCCGGCCTGCTTCGAGCGCCTGGCGACCTGCTTCCGTCCCTTGGTCGCCTGCGCGGCGGCCAGCTGCCGCAGCCGCTTCGCCTCGGTCGCGCGTGCCGCGTCGAGACGCTTCTCGAGCTTACGGATCTCCTTGCCGGCACCCTTTGACAGCGGTCCGAGCGCCCGTCTCGAGCCGCTGACGAGGTCGGTGACCGCCTCGACCAGGGCTTCCTTGCCGACATTGCGCTTCCCGGATCGGCCACGATCCTTGGCCATCGATCGCCTCCAGTCGAGGTGCTCGGCGCCCCCGTCGCAACCAGGCGAGAGAGCGGTCGCGACGGACCGTCGCCAGGACGCAAGTCTGCCACGCGCGGCAAGGCCCGATCGCATCGACATCGGCATGGGGCAATGCCTATGCTGGCTCGATGTCAGCGGGCGGTGTCGGGCACCGATTCTGGAAGGACCTGCGCGAGGCCGTCGCCGGCTCGCTGATCGGTGCCGAACCGGCCCTCCGGCTGCTGGCCGTCGCCATGCTGGCCGACGGCCACGCCCTCGTCGAGGATGTGCCGGGCACCGGGAAGACCACGATCGCGCGGGCGTTCGCGCAAGCCCTCGGGCTGACCTTCGCGCGCGTCCAGGGGACACCCGACCTGCTGCCGGGCGACGTGACGGGGAGCAGCCTGTACGAGGGAGGCGCCTTCCGCTTCGTCCCCGGCCCGATCTTCACCAACATCCTGCTGGTCGACGA
>JACQEF010000025.1 GCA_016200745.1 Chloroflexota bacterium
CCACCGGGATCGAAATCACCGAGGCCCGCCGGGCCGACGACGCCGTCCGCGGGATCGAGACGGTGGGGCGCCTCCTGGCGGAGCAGGGCCCGGTCCCGCATGCGCTCGACGCCGTCCTGGGCGAACTGCAGGAGCGGATGGGCTACGAGTTCCTCGCGCTGTACGTGCGCGATGGCGCGGCCCTGCGCCTGGGGGCACAGCGTGGGTATGCGGACCTGCCCGAGCGGATCGACAGCACGACCGGCGTGATCGGGCGGGTCCTGCGTACCGGCGTGGCCGCCTTCGTGCCCGACATCGTGGCCGACAGCGACTACCGGCCCGGCGACGCGGAGGTGGCCGCCGAGATCGCCGTTCCGCTCCTCGGTGACGCCGGCACGCTCGGCGTCCTCAACATCGAGTCACCCGTGCGCGGGGGCCTGACCCCGGCCGACCTCCGGCTCGCGGGCGCCGTCGGCGACCGGCTGTCGACGTCGCTGCTGCTGCACGAGCAGCAGCAGACCCTTCGCAATCGTGCCGGCCTGTTTGCCGCACTCGCCACGTTCGCCGGCGTCGCGAACGCGATCCTCGATCCGGCCCGGCTCGCGACGGCGCTCGTGGAAGCCGTCAGCCGGGTGGTCCCGTCAGACACGATCGTGGTGACGACGCTCGATCGGGACGACGGATGCTTCCGCGTCAAGGCCGTCCGCGGGATCGCCGAGGACGCCGTCGGCGCGGAGATCCGCCCGGGCGATGGGAACACCGGCCGTGCCATCGTGGACCGTGTCGTGACCTTCATGGACCACCACGCGCGAGGCGAGTTCGCCAGCGAGCTGCGCGCCCGGGTCCCGTTCGACATGATCTCGGGGGTGGCGGTGCCGCTCGTCCACGAGGACCTGGTCCTCGGGGTGATCTCGCTCGGTCGGGCCGGGGCGGACGCCACCTTCACCGAGACCGAGCGCGAGGTGCTGGCCATCCTCGGGTCGCAGGCGGCGCTGGCGATGGCGAACGCCTACCTGGTGGAGGAGGTCTCCGCCCTCGCGATCCACGACGGTCTCACCGGGCTGTACAACCGGCGGCATTTCGACGCGGCGGCCGACCTGGCGATCGCCCGCCTGCGGCGCCGGGTCCCGGCCGGGAGCATGGCCGCGATCATGTTCGACCTCGATCGCTTTGGGGAGTTCAACCGGCTTCACGGTCACCTGGCCGGGGACGCGGCACTGCGGCTGTTCGGGGGGATCCTGCACGAGCGGTTGCGCTCGATCGACCTGGTCGCCCGGTACGGCGGCGAGGAGTTCTTCGTGATCCTGGAGGATTCCGGCGTCGGCGACGCCGTCCGCGTCGCCGAGGAGGTTCGCCGTCAACTGGAGGCGCGTCCCGTCCCGGGCGCCGACGGCGGGGAGCTCCACGTCACGGTCAGTGCCGGATGCGCCGAGATCGGCCGATCCGACGCGACGATGATGGACCTGATCGGCCGCGCCGACGCCGCCCTCTTCGCGGCCAAGCGGGCGGGCCGCAACCGGGTGGTCGCCGCCTAGCTCAGCGCGTGACGCGGCGCGTGAGCGCGTGAGCGCGTTGACGCTCCGCCGCCTCGGCCCTACACTCAATCCCGACGAATTCACTCGGGATTGAGGACGCTCTGCTGACTTCCACCGCCACGACCCTCCCGGCCCAACGGCCGCCATTCCATGGCAGCGGCGCCATCGCCTTCAGCACGAAGGGCGAGTACGGCGTGCGCCTGATGGTGCAGCTCGGCCGCCATTACGGCGCCGGCCCGGCCTCGCTCGCCGAGATCGCCGCCGAGGAGGACCTCCCGCGCGCCTATCTCGAGCAGCTCGTGATCAACCTGCGCGAGGCCGGCCTCGTGACCAGCACGCGCGGCGCCCGTGGCGGCTACGAGCTCGCCCACGCGCCCGACTCGATCACCATGGCCGAGGTTCTCCGCGCGCTCGAGGGCCCGGTCGCCCCGATGCTCTGCGCCAGCGAGGACCCGGGCCACGTCGGCTGCGATCGATCCGCCCGCTGCACCGTCAACCTGCTCTGGGTCCGGGTGCGCGATGCTGTCACCGGCGCGCTCGACTCGATGACGCTCGCGGACCTCGTCCCGCCGCGATCCACCCTCCAGCCAATCCCCCTGCAAGGAGCCGTGACCAGCTCGTGACCGATCCCACCATCGCCACCCCGGACCAGCACCTCGTCATCCGCGACCTGCGTGTCGCGCCGGTCGCCCATCCCGAAGCCGAGATCCTCCAGGGGATCAACCTGATGGTCGGCAAGGGCGAGGTCCACGCGATCATGGGACCCAACGGCTCGGGGAAGACGACCCTGGCCTATGCCCTGATGGGACACCCGGCGTACAAGGTCACCGGTGGCGAGGTGATCTGGAAGGGTCGCGACCTCCTCACGCTGTCGCCCGACAAGCGAGCACGACTCGGGCTCTTCCTCGCTTTCCAGTACCCGATCGCGATCTCCGGCCTGAGCGTCGCGAGCTTCATCCGCTCGGCCCTCAACGCCAAGCTCCAGGGCGTGGACAAGAACACCGACATCGACCCCACTGACCCGATGCGCGGCGGGATCACGATGCGCGACTTCCGCAACAGGATGCGCGAGAAGATGGCGCTCCTCAAGATGGACGAGGGCATCGCCGCGCGCTACGTCAACGAGGGGTTCTCGGGCGGCGAGAAGAAGCGCCTCGAGATGCTCCAGATGGCCGTCCTCGAGCCGGAGATGGCGATCCTCGACGAGACCGACTCGGGTCTCGACATCGACGCGCTGCGGATCGTCGCCGAGGGCGTCAACGCGATGCTCAACCCGAACCTCGGCGTGCTGCTGATCACGCACTACCAGCGACTGCTCAACTACATCACCCCGGACGTCGTCCACGTCCTGGCCCAGGGCCGGATCGTCAAGAGCGGCGGCAAGGACCTGGCACTCCGCCTCGAGGATGAGGGCTACGGCCCGGTCCTGCGCGAGGCCGGCCTCTCGCCCGACGTCCCCGACGAGGCCCTGCTGATGCCCAGGGAGCCGGGAGCCGAGCTCCAGCCGGTGGAGGCCGCCCGCTAGGCGGGCCGAGGGCGGCAGTGGCGATCACCTCCGAGTCCTCGGTCGACGCCGTGGCCGTGGCGCACCCGCGCCCCGCCTTCGACCCGGCCGTGGTTCGCCGCGACTTTCCGATCCTCGACCAGGAGATCAACGGCCACCCCTTCGTGTACCTCGACTCCGCGTCGTCGTCGCAGAAGCCGCAGGTCGTCATCGATGCGATGGCCGACTACTACTGCCGCTACAACGCGAACGTCCACCGCGGGATCTACACGATCGGCGAGCAGGCGACGGCCGCGTACGAGCAGGCCCGCGCCCGCGTCGGTCGCTTCATCAACGCCCCGGACAGCCACGAGATCGTGTTCACTCGCAACGCGACCGAGGCGATCAACCTCGTGTCGTACTCGTGGGGCCGCAGGAACATCGGCCGCGGCGACGCGATCGTCCTCACAGAGATGGAGCACCACGCCAACCTCGTCCCGTGGCAGATCCTGGTCCAGGAGAAGGACGGGGACCTCGAGTTCATCCCGATCACCGACGACGGGATCCTTCGCCTCGACGTCTTCGAGGTGCTGCTCCGGCTCAGGCCGAAGCTGGTCGCGTTCACCCACGTGTCGAACACGCTCGGGACGATCAACCCGGTCCGCGAGATGACCGAGATGGCCCACGCGGCAGGCGCCCTGGTCCTGGTCGACGGGGCGCAGGCCGCGCCGCACGTGCCGATCGACGTCCAGGAGCTCGGCTGCGACTTCTACGCGTTCAGCGGCCACAAGATGCTGGCGCCGATGGGCTCCGGCGCGCTCTGGGCGCGCCGCGAGCTGCTCGAGTCGATGCCGCCGTTCCTGTCTGGCGGCGAGATGATCCGAGAGGTCCACCTGCGGCGGTCGGACTTCAACGAGATCCCCTGGAAGTTCGAGGCGGGCACACCGGCCGTGGGCGACTCGATCGGGATGGGCGTGGCCGCCGAGTACCTGATGGACCTCGGGATGGACGCGGTTCGCGCGCACGAGCGCGAGCTCGTGGAGTACGCTCTGGACGTCCTCCCGCGCGAAGTGCCCGGCATCGCGCTCTACGGTCCGATGGACCCGTCGTTGCGTGGCGGCGTGGTGCCGTTCAACCTGCCCGACGTCCACCCGCACGACGTCGCCCAGGTCCTCGATCGGTTCGGCGTCGCGGTCCGGGCCGGCCACCATTGCACGATGCCGCTCCACGAGCGGCTGGACCTGGCCGCGACCGCCCGCGCGTCGTTCAACGTCTACTCGACGCGCGGGGACATCGACGCCCTGGTCGCCGGCCTCAAGGAGGTCCAGCGGGTCTTCGACGTCTAGGTCGTCGCTCGCGGGTGGAGACGGACCGATCAGGAATCGAGAAGCGTCGGCTTTCGGGCCGCACCTACCATGACCGCCATGGGCATCGCCCGACTTCACCCACCACGCGAGGAGCGACCATGACCGCAACGACGCGCACCGCCGCGAAGACCTGGACCGACGAAGAACGAGCCGCGATGCAGGAGAGCGTCCGGGAGCGAAAGGCGGCCTCGCGTCGCGACCCGGCCGATGAACGGGCCGAGGGCGAGCACGACGTTCGCGCCAGGATCGCCGACATGCCCCAGGCCGATCGAGTCATGGCCGAGCGGATCCACGAGCTCGTGACGACGACCGCGCCGTCCCTCGTGCCGAGGACCTACTACGGGATGCCGGCCTATGCCAAGGACGGCAAGGTCATCTGCTTCTTCAAGCCGGCATCGAAGTTCAAGGTCCGGTACTCGACCTTCGAATTCCAGCCGGACGCCCGGATCGACGACGGCGAGATGTGGCCGGTCGCGTTCGCCGTGATCGAGCTGACGGCTCGCGCTGAGGCGAAGATCGCCGAGCTCGTGAAGCGGGCCATCAGCTGAGGGTCGACTTCATGGACACGCGGATGGCCACCCGCTCGTTGCCGGCCGCCGATAGCCACGACCTGATCCGCGTCCACGGCGCGCGCGAGAACAACCTCAAGAACATCAGCGTCGAGATCCCGAAGCGCCGGCTGACGGTGTTCACCGGCGTCTCCGGCTCGGGCAAGAGCTCACTCGTGTTCGACACGATCGCCGCGGAGTCGCGACGGCTGATCGACGAGACGTATTCGACCTTCATCCAGGGGTTCATGCCGACCCTGCCCCGGCCCGACGTCGATGTCCTCGACGGGCTGACGACCGCCATCCTCGTCGACCAGGAGCGGATGGGGGCCAACCCGCGCTCGACGCTCGGGACGGTCACCGACGCCAATGCGATGCTGCGCAGCCTGTTCAGCGGCCTCGGCACGCCCTACATCGGCGGGCCGACAGCGTTCTCCTTCAACATCCCGACGATGCGCGCGAGCGGCGTGATGACCGGGCCCAAGGGCGAGAAGGTCATCGTCCAGGACGCGATCTACCTCGGCGGGATGTGTGCCGAGTGCGAGGGGCGAGGCACGATCTCCGACCTCGACCTGTCGGCGATCCTCGACGAGTCGAAGTCCCTCGCCGAGGGCGCCATCCTGGTTCCGGGCTACACGGCCGACGGCTGGCTGGTGGCGACCTTCATCGAGTCGGGCTTCTTCGACCCGAGGAAACCGATCCGGGACTACTCGGAGAAGGAACGCCACGACCTGCTCTACAGGCAGACGACGAAGATCAAGGCCAAGGGCATCAACGTCAGCTACGACGGGCTGATCCCGAAGCTGCGCAAGTCGATGTTCGGCAAGGACGTCGACGCGCTGCAGCCCCACATCCGGGCGTTCGTCGAGCGGGCCGCGGTGTTCCGGACCTGTCCGGCGTGTGACGGCACCCGGCTCAACGAGGCGGCGCGGTCCTCGAAGGTCAACGGCCTCGGCATCGCCGACGTCTGCGCCATGCAGGTCACCGATGCCGCCGAGTGGCTGCGGGGCATCGACGGCAGCGGCGTGGCACCCCTGGTCGCCGCCCTGCTCCACCTGTTCGACTCGTTCGTGGAGATCGGCCTGGGCTATCTCTCGCTCGACCGCCCCTCGGCCACCCTGTCGGGCGGCGAGGCACAGCGGACCAAGATGGTGCGGCACCTCGGCTCCGCCCTGACCGACGTCACGTACGTCTTCGACGAGCCCACGATCGGCCTGCACCCGCACGACATCCAGCGGATGAACAAGCTGCTCCTCGAGCTTCGCGACAAGGGCAACACGGTGCTGGTCGTGGAGCACAAGCCCGAGACGATCGCCATCGCCGACCACGTCGTCGACCTCGGCCCGGGAGCGGGAACGGCCGGCGGGACCGTCTGCTTCGAGGGGACGGTCGCGGGACTGAAGGCATCCCGCACCCTGACCGGCCGCCACCTCGACCAGCGGACGGCGCTCAAGGCCACCCTCCGGACGCCGATCGGTACGCTCGAGATCCGCGGCGCGAACGCGCACAACCTGCGCGATGTCGACGTCGACATCCCGCTCGGCGTGCTCTGCGCGGTGACCGGGGTGGCCGGTTCCGGCAAGTCGTCCCTCGTGCACGGGTCGATCCCCGCCGGTGCCGGCGTGGTGTCGATCGACCAGGGCCCGATCCGTGGCTCACGCCGGAGCAACCCCGCGACGTACACGGGCCTGCTCGACCCGATCCGCACCGCCTTCGCCAAGGCCAACGACGTCAAGCCGGCGCTGTTCTCGTCGAACTCCGAGGGGGCCTGCCCGACCTGCAACGGCAACGGGATGATCTACACCGAGCTCGGCTTCATGGAAACCGTCGCGACCGTCTGCGAGGACTGCGGCGGCAAGCGGTTCCAGGCGTCGGTGCTGGAGCTCCGGCTCGGCGGGCTCAACATCGCCGAGGTGCTCGACCTGCCGGTCGCCCAGGCGCACGCGTTCTTCTCGTCGGGCGAGACGAAGACGCCCACGGCCGCGGCGATCCTGGCCCGGCTCGAGGCTGTCGGACTGGGGTACCTCACGCTCGGCCAGCCGCTCCCGTCGCTGTCGGGCGGCGAGCGACAGCGGCTCCGGCTGGCCAACCGGATGGCCGACAACGGCGGGATCTACGTCCTCGACGAGCCGACCACGGGTCTCCACCTCGCCGACATCGAGCAGCTCCTCGGTTTGCTCGACCGGCTCGTCGACTCCGGCAAGTCGGTCATCGTCATCGCCCACCACCAGGCGGTCCTGGCCCACGCCGACTGGATCATCGATCTCGGCCCGGGCGCCGGCCACGACGGCGGGCGGATCGTCTTCGAGGGCACCCCGGCCGACCTGGTGGCCGCCCGCTCGACCCTCACCGGCGAGCACCTCGCAACGTACGTGGGCGCCTGAGGGAGGCCCTCGCCCATGTGTGGCACGATGTGGGCACGTGATCGCTCGACCTCCCGCAGACCGGCACCTGGAGGACCTGGCGTGGCTGCGCCGCGTCCGTGACCGCATCGACCGGGAGTACGCGGAGCCGCTGGACGTCGAGGAGCTCGCCCGTGGCGCCCACATGTCCGCCGGGCACTTCAGCCGCGAATTCCGGCGCGCGTTCGGCGAATCGCCCTACAGCTATCTGATGACCCGCCGCATCGAGCGTGCCATGGCGCTCCTCCGTCGCGGCGAGCTGAGCGTCACCGACGTCTGTTTCGCCGTCGGCTGCTCGTCGCTCGGCACGTTCAGCACGCGCTTCACCCAGTTGGTCGGCGTGCCGCCCAGCGTCTATCGGGATGAGGGGACGCACGTGACGGCGGGGATGCCGGCCTGCATCGCTAAGCAGGTCACGAGACCCGTCAGGAATCGAGAAGCGCCCTCCCTGGGCCGCACCTAGTCTCACCCCATGGACATCACCGAGCACGAGGAGTGACTGCCATGGACATCACCATCCACACGGCCGTTCTGCCGCACACGGACCCCGAGGCGTCCGTCGCGTTCTACCGGGACACGCTCGGCTTCGAGGTCCGCACCGATGTCGGGAGCGGCACGATGCGCTGGATCACGGTCGGCCCCGCCGATCAGCCCGACACCTGCATCCTCCTGGCGCCGCCGGCGGTGGATCCCGGGATCACCGAAGACGAGCGCCGCACGATCGGCGAGATGATGGCCAAGGGAACGTACGGCTGGATCATGCTGGCCACGCGCGACCTCGACGGCACCTTCGAGAAGCTTCAGGCCAGCGACGCGGAGATCGTCCAGGAACCGATCGACCAGCCGTACGGCGTGCGCGATTGTGCCGTCCGCGATCCGGCGGGCAACCTGATCCGCATCCAGGAGCGGCGCCCAGGCTAGTGGCGTGGCCGGGATGCCTCGGCTTCCCAGCGGACGTGCTCCGGCGTCTCCAGCTGGAAGGTCCAGTGGTTGACGTCCGAGTCGTCCGACAGGGACCGCCCGAGGTGGTCCGGCAGCGCCGGCGCCTCGATCCATATCCGACCTCGGTGGTCGGGATTGGCATCTCGCGCTACACTCGGGCGAGCATGGACGATCTCTACCGCGACTACATCCTCGAGCACTACCGACGGCCCCACAACTTCGGCGTGGTCGAGGACGCCGACGCGTCGTACGAGGGTGCCAATCCGCTGTGTGGCGACCGGATCACGCTGATGCTCGGGGTCAAGGACGGCGTCGTGGACCGGGTCGGCTTCACCGGCCGGGGTTGCGCGATCAGCCAGGCCAGCGCGTCGCTCCTGACCGACGAGATCAAGGGCAAGCCGCTGTCCGAGGTGGCGGGCTTCCGCGCCGACGACCTGCTCGACCTGCTCGGCATCGAGATCAGCCCCGCGCGCCTCAAGTGCGCCATGCTCAGCCACGACAGCCTCCAGCACGTGCTGGCGGAGCTGGGCGCCGCGGACCCCACGAACACCACGCCGAGCCCGGCGGAGGCCGGCGCATGATCGGAGTCTCGCCCCTCGACCCGACGCGGATCGAGCGCCGCTGCAGGTGTCACCGGCCGGCCTGAGCCGGCTCGTCCCGCCGCGGATCCGTCCGCGGCCCCACCCCCAAACCGCCCTGGCGCCGTACCGGCCGCCAGCCTGTCGATCAATCGGAGTCCCCTCACCCAATGCCAAAGTCGTACGCGGACCTCCTTCGCGAGGCCCGCGACCAGATCCGCGAAGTCACCCCGCAGGAGGTCGATGCCCTCCCACCGGGTGCCGCCACCATCGTCGACGTCCGTGAGGCGTCCGAATGGGAGCAGGGCCACCTGCCGGGCGCGCACCACGTCTCCAAGAGCTACATCGAGCAGCAGATCGAGGCTGCGGCGCCCGACCGCGACGCGCCGGTGATCCTCTATTGCGCCGGCGGGGTCCGGTCGCTGTTCGCGGCGCAGACGCTGACCTGCATGGGCTACACCGACGTCGCCTCGATGTCGGGCGGCTTCCAGGCCTGGAAAGGCGCCGGTCTCGACTTCGAGACGCCGGTCGTCCTGAGCGCCGAGCAGAAGCAGCGCTACAGCCGCCACCTGCTGATCCCCGAGGTCGGTTCGGAGGGTCAGGCGAAGCTGCTCGGCTCGAAGGCGCTGCTGATCGGGGCCGGCGGCCTCGGATCCCCGGCGGCGCTCTACCTGGCCGCGGCGGGGGTCGGGACGATCGGCATCGTCGATTTCGACGTCGTCGACCTGTCCAACCTCCAGCGCCAGATCATCCACACCTCGGATCGGGTGGGGGAGCGCAAGACCGAATCGGCGCGGGTGGCGATCAACGCGCTCAATCCCGAGATCAAGGTGGTCGCCCACGAGGAGATGCTCGTCGCGGCCAACGTGGAGCGGCTCATCGCCGGCTACGACGTGATCCTCGACGGGACCGACACCTTCGAGACCCGCTACATCCTCAACGACGCGGCGGTCGCGGCCGGCATCCCGGTCATCCACGCCAGCGTCTTCCGGTTCGAGGGCCAGCTCACCACGTTCGTCCCGTACGAGGGGCCGTGCTACCGCTGCCTCTACCCGACACCGCCGCCGCCCGAGCTGGCGCCCGGCTGCTCGGTTGCCGGCGTGCTCGGCGTGGTGCCCGGGATCCTGGGCCTGCTCCAGGCAAACGAGGCGCTCAAGGTGCTGCTCGGCATCGGGCAGACGCTGGCCGGCCGACTGCTCCTGTTCGACGCCCTGGAAACCGAGTTCACCGAGCTCAAGCTTCGCCGCGATCCGAACTGCCCGGTCTGCTCCGACGCCGCCGTCGAGGCGCGGAAGACCGGTCGGCCGCTGTCCGTGTCGAACGTGGGCGAGGACGCGCCCTTCCTGCTGACGTCGACCGGCCTGGCCGGCAAGGTCTCGCCGGAGGCCCGGGCATGAGCACGGTGTTCATCCCGGCGGTCCTGCGGGCCAACGTCGGCGGCGCGAAGTCGCTCGAGCTCGAGGGGGCGTCCATCCGCGGCGTCGTGGAGGCGCTGGTCGCGAAGCACCCGTCGCTCGGGTCGCAGCTGCTCACCGCGGACGGCGATCTCAACCGGTTCGTCAACGTCTACGTCAACGGCCAGGACGTGCGCTACCTGGCGGGGCTCGACACGCCGGTGGCGCCCGCCGACGAGGTCCGCCTGCTTCCGGCCATGGCCGGAGGCTGAGGCCGATGGCCATGCCGGCCCTGCGCGCGATCCCGCCCCGGGGCCACGACGTGCCCGAAGATCACGCGGCGTCGGCCGGCCACGACGCCGCCCACCCGCATTTCCACGAACACGACGACCTGCCCCGCCACGGCGGGCGGTACGAGAGCATCCTCGACGCGATCGGCTACACGCCGCTGGTCGAGATCCCGCGGATGTCGCCGAACCCGGCCGTCCGCATCTTCGCCAAGCTCGAGATGCTCAACCCGACCGGGTCGGTCAAGGACCGCGTCGCGAAGTACCTGGTCGAGGACCTCGAGGCGCGCGGCCTGCTCCACGAGGATTCGATCATCCTGGAGCCCACGTCCGGCAACACCGGGATCGCGTTGGCGATGATCGGTCGACGGAAGGGCTACCGCGTCGCGCTGGTCATGCCCGACAACGTGACCAACGAGCGACGCCAGATGGCGGCGCTGTTCGGCGCCGAGGTGATCGACTCCCCGGGGTCGCTGGGCAGCAACGGAGCGATCGCGCTGGCCAAGCATCTCGTCAGCAGGGACGAGCGCTTCGTGATGCCGTACCAGTACGGCAACCAGGCCAACCCGCAGGCCCATTACGAGACGACCGGACCCGAGATCCTGGCCGACTGTCCCGAGATCGACGTCTTCGTGGCGGGCCTCGGGACCGCCGGGACCCTGATGGGCGTGTCGCGCTACCTGCGCGAGCAGAAGCCCGGTGTTCGCGTCGTCGCCGCCGAGCCGCTCCCCGGCGAGCACGTCCAGGGGCTGCGCTCGCTCGACGAGGGGTTCATCCCGGAGATCCTCGACCCGTCGCTCATCGACGCGAAGTACCTGGTCTCCAACCGCGATGCGATCGCGGCGCTGCGCGACCTCGTGTTCCGCGAGGGGATCTTCGCCGGCCCGTCGTGCGGCGCGGTCCTCGTCGCGGCGGCGCGCGTGGCCCGCGAGATGACGGGCGGAACGATCGTCGCGCTGCTCCCAGACGGCGGCTGGAAGTACCTCTCGGCCGGCACCTTCGCCACCAGCCTCGACGACATGGAGGAGGCCCTCGAGGGCGGCGTCAACTGGTGGTGAGCGCGGTCATCCTTCCCGCCGGGATCCGCGCGGCCCTCATCGCCGAGGCCCGGGCGGCGTATCCCAACGAGATGTGCGGCCTGATCGTCGGCGACCGGTCGGCCGGCGAGGGCGGCCGCGCGCTCCGGTTCGAGCCGGCGCGCAACAAGGCGGCCTCGCCGTATCGCTACGAGATCGATCCCGACGACCTGCTCCGCCTGACGATCGCCACCGACGAGGCGGACGAGGTGTTCTGGGGGATCGTCCATTCGCACACCCACAGCCCGGCCGTCCCGTCGCCGACGGACGTCGGGCTGGCCTTCTACCCGGATTCGCTGTACCTGCTGGTATCGCTCGCCGAGGACCAGGCCGACCCCGCCACCGGACAGCCCGGCATCCGGGCCTGGCGGATCGTCGACGGCGCGGTCGACGAGGTTCCGCTCCGCTGATCGCGGGCCGGATGCCCGGCTAGCTGCAGGTGAGGCCCGCCTCGGGCACCGTCAGGTCGAGCAGGTAGCGGTCGACGGCGCGCCGGACGCAATCGCTCGACTGCCACCCGGTGTGGCCCTCGCCCCTGCGGGTGATGAGGACGCCGGAGTCGAGTTCCCTGGCCAGCGCCACGGCCCACGGATAGGGCGTGGCCGGGTCGCCGGTCGTGCCGACCACGACGATCGGCGGCGCCCCGGCCGCCGTCACCGGCCCCGGCACCCGCTCCGCCGGGGTGGGCCAGAACGCGCACGACAGGTCGTTGTACGCGATCATCGCCGCGAAGTGCGGGGCCGTGGCATCGAACGCCTTTGCCCAGCGCGTGTAGGTCGCGACGTCGGTCGGTGCCGGGAAGTCGAGGCAGATGTTGGCCGTGTAGGCGTCCTGCTCGTTCGAGTAGGAACCGTTCGGCTTGCGACCACGGTACGGATCCGCGATCAAGAGCATCAGCGACCCGTCGCCCGCCTTGGCCAGCGCGAGCGACGCCGCGAGCGTGGGCCAGGCGTCCCTCGAATAGAGCGCGGCCAGGACCGAGTACCAGGCGATGCCCGGCCCCACGAACCGTCGGTCCCGGAGCCGCACCGCGTGCAACGGCTTGGTGTCGATCGATGCCATCAGCGCGTTGAAGGCCGCCACGGACTTCCCGCCCTGGTGAAAGGCACAGGCGGTCCGCGCCGCGCAGTCCTTGAGGAAGCTCGACAGCGCGCCCTCGAACCCCTTCGCCTGCCCGGCGCGGAGCTGTTCGAGGTCGAGCGCGGGGTCGATCGCGCCGTCGAGGGCCATCGCCCGGATATGGTCCGGGAACAGCTGCGCGTACGTGGAGCCGATCAGCGTCCCGTAGGAGAACCCGAGATAGGTGAGCTGCTTGTCGCCCACCGCCTGACGGATGGCGTCGAGGTCGCGGGCCACGGCATCGGTCGACAGGTACGGCAGGAGCGCCTCGTTGCGCTTCGCGCAGGCGGCCGCGTAGCCACGGGCGTCGGCGACGAGCGCCTTGAGCTCGGCCGCAGTGTCCGGTGACGGGTCGATCTCGGCCCGGCCGTCGAGATTGTCGATGCAGCGGACGGCCGTGCTCGAGTTCACGCCGCGCGGATCGAACCCGATGATGTCGAACCGCTTGCGCAGGGCCGACGGGAACCCGTCGACCGCGGCCTCGTCGCGGACGAACTCGACGCCCGAGGCGCCCGGTCCGCCCGGGTTGACGACCAGCGATCCGATCCGGTGCTCGCGATCGGTCGCGGGCAGGTTGACGATCGACACGTTCACATAGCCGCTCGACGGCGACGCGTAGTCCTTCGGCACGCGGACCGCGGCGCACAGGAAGCCGCGCCCGCAGTCGCTCCAGCTCGCCGGGGCGACGACGACCGGCGCTGGCGTCGGCGACGGCGAGGGCGTGGCAGCGGTTGGCGTGGTGGACGGCGTCTCGGCGACGTCCGTCGCGTCGGGCCCCCCGGACGGCCGTGGCGTGGGCGCCGGCGAGCATGCACCCACCAGGACCGAGACCGTCAGGGCGATGAGCGCCAGAACGGCGAGTCCCCCGTTCGCGTGACCGGGCCGGGTCATCAGGTCGGCAGGATACCCGACGACCGGTTCGTGAGCGCGTCGACCAGGCCGCGCTCGGTGGGCGTGGCGCCGAGGCCCAGGCGCGCCCCGATCCGAGCGGCAAGCGGCGGTTCGAGATAGGTCGAGGCCAACGTCGGCCAGGCCGGCTCGGCGAAGACCTCGGCCGGCGTGCCGTCCAGCAGGATCCGGCCCGAGCCCATCACCACGACCCGTTCGAACGTCTCGGCGACGAACCGCATGTCGTGGCTGATGGCGACGACCGTCCGGCCCTGCCCGGCCAGCCCGGCGACGACCCGCTGGATCCGGGCGACGCCGCGCGCGTCCTGGCCGGTCGTGGGCTCGTCGAGCACGACGACTGGCGTGTTCATCGCCAGGATCGACGCCATGGCGAGCAGCTTCCGGCGCGAGTAGCCGAGGTCGTACGGGTTGGTGGCGGCCTCGCCGTCGAGTCCGGTCGCCACGAGCGCCTCGTCCACGGCACGGTCCAGGTCCGCTCCGCTGCGGCCGAGGTTCCTGGGACCGAAGGCGACCTCGGATCGGACCCGGGCGGCGAAGATCTGGCGGTCCGGGTCCTGGAAGGCCAGCCCGATCGACGCGGCCAGCGCCGCCACCCGCCGGCCGGCCGCGTCGGTGCCGTCGACGAGCACCGTGCCCTCGGTCGGTCGCAGGAGCCCGTTGAAATGGCGCACGAGCGTGGTCTTGCCCGAGCCGTTCTGGCCGATGATCGCCACCCGCTCGCCGCGCCCGATGACGAGGTCGACCCCATCGACCGCGCGGGTCCCGCCGGGGTAGACGTGCACGAGCGCCCGGGTCTCGAGGATCGCGCCGGTCGTCACGCGCCGAGTCCCTGGGCGAGCGCGGCGGTGACCGCCGCCGGTTCGACGCCGCGGTCCGCCAGCGCGCGAGCGAGCCGGGCCCGTGCCGGCGGCTCCACCCCGAGGTCGTGGAGGCGCGGGTCGTCGAAGACCGTTGCTGTCGGGCCGTCCATGACGATCCTCCCGCCGTCGATGACGAGGATCCGGCCGCACACCTCGTCGAGCAGGTCGGTCTTGTGCTCGGCGATCAGGAGCGACGTGCCGGCTTCGGCCAGCGCGCGGAGCGCCTCGCCGACCAGCCGCGTTCCGGCGGGGTCGAGCTGGGCGGTCGGCTCGTCGAGGATGACGTGGCGCGGTCGCATGGCCAGCAGCGAGGCGATGCCCACGAGTTGCGCCTGCCCGCCGGACAGCCGCTGCGGATCGCGCTCGATCAAGGATTCGAGGTGGAGGCGTGCGATCGCCTCGCGCGTCCTGGCCACCGTCTCCTCGACCGCGAGGCCAAGGTTCATCGGACCGAGCGCGATCTCCTCGAACACGGTCGCCGCGATCCCGGAGCGCTGCGTGTTCGGGTTCTGGAAGCCGACGACCACCCGGGCCGCCAGCTCGTGGGTCTTGAGCCCGGCGGCCGGCGTCCCGTCGAGCGTGAGCGTGCCCTTGAGGTCGCCGCCGATCGAGGCCGGGGCGAGCCCGGAGGCGACCAGGCAGAGCGTCGACTTGCCAGCTTCGTTGGGCCCGACCAGCCCGACGATCTCGCCGTCGTCGAGGCGCAGGTCGACGCCGTGGAGCACCGGCCTGGCGTAGCCCGCGTATCGGTAGGTGGCCCCGGTCAGCTCGAGCACGTCAGGGCAGCCTCGGGAAGGCACCGGCGAGACGCAGGGCGATGGCCGCGAGCAGCCCGCCGAGCATGAGTGCCCTGGCCAGCAGCTGGCGCCCGCTGTCCGGCAGGCGCCAGAGCAGCTGCCTCCGCCCCGGGCGCCCGAACGCCCGGACCTCGAGCGCGAGGCTGCGCTCCTCGACCTCGGTCAGCGACGACAGGATCACCGGACCGACGAGCGGCAGGATCCCGCGAAGCCGGGCGCGGATGCTGCCCTCGGTGTCCAGGCCGCGCGCCCGCTGGGCGCTGGCGATCACGCTCGAGCGCTCGACCATCGCGGGAACCGCCTCGAGCGTCGCCAGGGCCACGAACGCGAAGCGCGGCGACAGCCGCCGTCGCTCGAGGTCGAGGATGAAGCTGCGTGGCTCGGTGGTCAGCCCGAACAGCCCGATCGAGGTGGAGATCGCGAAGAGCCGCACGAGCGTCTGGCCGGCGAAGTCGACGCCCTCGGCCGTCGCGTCGAACGGGCCGATCGTGAACAGCACGGTCGTCCCGGCGCGCGTGAAGACGCTGACGAGCACGACCGAGATCGCGATCGGCAGCGTGAGCAGCAATGAGATCCGGACGAGCCGGCCCCCTACGCCGGCCAGCGCGGCGGCAGGCAGCACCGCCAGGGTGATGATCGCCAGCGGCCCCAGGTAGCCGCCGATGACGAACGCCCCAAGCGACTCGACGGTCGCGGCGACCGCCTTGGTGAGCGGGTTCAGCCGGTGGTACGCGCTCGGCGCCGACGGTGCCAGCCGGGCGAGAAAGTCGGCGTCGTCCGCCGACAGGCGACCGGCGCCGTTCGTGGTCGCGGAGTCGATGGTTACTCCTCCGCCAGCCCGATGGCTTGTTCACCCTGCGGGAATCGAGCCACGAACCGGCGGCTGAGCGCGCCGAGGATCGCGAACACCACGAAGAACGTGATGGTCTTGTCGATCGGGTCCGAGAGCAGGCCCTGCTGCACGACCGCGGACTGCAGGTCCGAGCCGGCCTGCTGGAAGGCCGCGACGAGCAGATCCGTACCCGAGCCGGTGACGCCACTGAAGAAGACCGACGAGATCGGTGCGCTGATCAGGGCGGAGACCACGCCCGTGATGGCGCCCCCGACCACGATGTAGGCGACCCCGAGATCGCGGCGAGCGAAGAGCAGGACGAGGAAGCCGACGATCGCCGCAACGAGCAGCGCCAGGACGAGATACCCGAAGATCTGGAAGACGGCGCTGGTATCGCCCTCGGGATTGAAGAACGTGAAGGTCGTCGAGTAGTACCGGACGTACGTGTAGACGGTGAGCGCCCCGACGATCAGAAGCGACACCACGGCGCCAACGACGAGCCGGTCGGGAGGCGTGTTCGGTCGACTGCGGAAGAAGCCGAGCCGGCCGAACACACCGGCCAGCAGCCCGATCTCGACGGCGACGATGAAGAACGGCGCAGCGTAGTCGGAATGGAACGGCGCGGGAAGGACGTAGGTCCAGATCAGGTTGGCCAGGCCACCGGTCAGGGCGCCGGCGAAGGGGCCGGCCAGCACGCCGACCAGGATGGTGCCGATGGAATCGAGATAGACCGGCACCTTCAGCGCTGCCGCGACGGTCTGCCCGAGGATGATGTTGATCGCGATCGCGATCGGGATCAGGACGATGGTTCGGGTGTCGAATTGCGACGTGATCGAACTGAACCGCTTGGTCTGGGCGTACTCGACCACCAGATAGGCGACGAATCCCACGATCAGGGCGATGAGGATGATGCCGACGACCTTGTCGGCTGCACCCTTGAGGTCGGTCGCGGCATCCAGCGTCCCGGTCACGACGATCCCGACGGCACCGACGATCGCGAAGGCCGCGATGCCGACGAGCACGCGCACCCAGTTGCCTGTCATCCATGCCCTCCTCGTCTCCGCCCGGACGGGATCGCGCCACGCCCAGGTCACTCCCCGCGGCGTAGTGTGCTACGGCGAACGGGTCGCCGCCAGCCCTCCGACGCGTTCGACCAGCCGGTCGAGGAA
>JACQEF010000262.1 GCA_016200745.1 Chloroflexota bacterium
CTGGGATTCTTCATCCATCTCTTGTGGATCGTCCGAACGCGCGCGGCAGCGGCCCCGGCCGCCGCCCTGCGACCAGCCGGCTGAGCAGGAGGAGCAGATCCTGATGCGCGGTCGTCGATGGCTCTACCTCGCGGCGCTCGTCGTGGGCATCCCGGTTGGCCATATCGTCCTGCTGAACCTGGGACGCTGAGGCCGCCGCGGGCGGTCGAGCCGTGGAGCCCGTTCGACGCACCAGGCGGCTGCGCGGCTCGCGGACGGTGGCCGGAGCCTGAGAGGCCACCGTTCGTCGCTTACTTCGGAACCTCTCAGGCGCGCTTCAGCGCGGCCTCATCGGAGCGGGTCAACGTGGGCCGCGGCAAGCGAAGGCATCCGCGCTCGAGGCCGACGATGACCGAATTGGACCCGCGGAACGGACGCGACCGGGCACAGCGCGCCCGAATCGTCGTCTACACGGGCAAGGGCGGTGTCGGCAAGACCAGCGTCGCCGCCGCGACGGCCCTGCTGGCCGCCGAACACGGCTACCGCACCATCGTCATCTCGACGGACGCGGCTCACAGCCTTGCCGATGCCTTCGATCGCCCGCTCGGCCCCGAGCCGGTCCCGGTCGCCCCGAACCTGTGGGCCCAGGAGTCGGACATCTACCACAACGTCGAGACCTACTGGGGGACGATCCAGGAGTACATCGCCCGGGTCTTCCAATGGCGTGGCCTCGATGAAGTCATGGCGGAGGAACTGGCCGTCCTGCCCGGGATGGACGAGGTCGCCAACCTGCTCTGGATCGCCGACCACTACGACCGAGGGCTGTACGACGTCATCGTCGTCGACGCCGCACCAACCGGCGAGACGCTCCGCCTCCTCGCCCTGCCGGAGGCGCTCCGTTGGTGGATGGAGCGGGTCTACCCGACCGCCCGACAGGTTGCCCGGCTGACCGGCCCCCTCGTGAGCCGGATGATCGGCATGCCCATGCCCGGCGATCCCGTCTACTCGGCGGCCGAGGACCTGTTCCGCCGCGTCGATCACGTGCGCGCCCTGCTCTCTGATCCGGACCTCTCCTCGATCCGGGTGGTCCTGAACCTCGAGAAGATGGTGATCAGGGAGGCTCAGCGATCATTCACCTACGTCCACCTCTATGGCTTCCCGACCGACCTCGTCATCTGCAACCGCGTCCTGCCGCCTGACGTGGGTGGCTACCTCGCCACATGGGAGGCCTCCCAGCGCAGCTACCGGCCGCTGGTGGAAGAGGCGTTCGCCCCCGTCCCGCTGAGGGATGCCCCGTTCTTCGAGCAGGAGGTGGTCGGCATCGAGATGCTGCGCCGCCTGGGTGCGGCGGTCTTCGGCGCCGACGATCCGACGGCCGTCTATCACCGTGGCCGACCGTATGTCGTCCGGCGAGAAGGCCCGGACATGGTGCTGAGCCTGGAGCTCCCGTTCGTCGCAAAGGAGGACGTCGAGCTCCTGCGCTTTGGCGACGAGCTCGTCGTGCAGGTCGGTGCCTGGCGCCGCAACCTGGTCCTGCCTCGGCGCCTCGCAGACGCGCCGGCTTCGCAGGCCGGCCTGGACGATCACACCCTGCGGATCCGCTTTGCGGCTCCGCGGCCGGACCACGCCAGAGCACGGAGGACAGACAGATGAGCCAGCCGGAGACAGAGGATCTTCTCGACCGCCTCGGGGAGCTCGAGGGGCGGATCGCCGAGGTGGAGGCGCGCCAGGAGGAGCCGGGGGTCGGATCGCTCGTGCGCCGGCTCGTCCCACCCGAGGCACGTCGCCATCTCCGCGCCGCCCGCAAGGAGCAGCTTCTCGCCACGCGCGCCTTCATCGACCATTGGATCGATCGGCTGGACCGCGAGGCCGCCCCGAGGACGCACCGGCCGGAGCGGATCGAGCTCGAGTAGCGGCGGGCCGCCACGCGTCGTCGCCCGGCCGCCGGCGATCGGCGAACGCCGCGACGCTCCGCCGAGCGACGAACGTGACATCGAGCCTCGACCCAAGAACCGCCAACGGCGATCGCCGCACGACGCATGTCGCGGACGGGGGTCCGCAGGAGAAGCGGTACAGCGGGACCGGCGCGAACGCTGGTCCCGCTGTACCGGACCCGGTCGGGGGGGGCCGGGCTGGGATGGGATGCTGATTGACGACCGGGCGCCGGGGGGAAGCGCCCGGTCGAGGGCTGACGGGAGTCGATGGCCGGCCCCACGTGCCCGTTGGGTCCAACGATTCGGCTGCCCGAGGTGAACAGGATGGCGAGGTTAGCTGAAATGAATATGAGCAGCGGCTGAGCGATCTTCCCCGGTGAGGGGAGACTGGATCCGGAGATTGCGTGCCACTACCCGTCGCGGGGCGAGCCGATCCGGCTCTCAGCGGCGCGCCAGGACGCCGGCTGTGACGAGCGTGGCGGTCGCGCCGGCGATGGCCCACAGAACCGGCACTCCCGCCAGCCGGACGAGCGGCGGCAGCCCGAGAAAGCCGACGGCGGCGAGCGCGAGCGCGGCCCCGGCAAGGCCCGCGGGAATGACCCAACCTGCCCGAACGCGGTCGCCGACGATGACCTGACCGGCCAGGCCGGCCAGCAGGATGACCGCGATGAGGGTCAGCGCACTCACCAGCAGGCCCCACAGGACTCCGAAGACCAGCAATCCGGCGAGGACGGCGAGGGCGACGATCGAGGCGCGTCGATTCATCGGATCAGCCCGGCACGAGGCCGTCCTCGCCGAGCATCGCGCGGACCTCGTCAAAGTTGGCGTCGGCGGCGGGCAGAACGATGTCCGAGCGCCCGAGGTAGTCGACGTCGACGATGCCGCCGTGCCGGCGGACGTGGTCGATCAGCTCGCCGAACTCGGTTGCGAAGCCGGGCCGATCGCCGGTCGCGAGGGCATGCGTCAGCCGCCCGTCGATCTCGTTGAGACGTGGCAGCTGCCGGTCGGACAGGCTGTACTGGCCCTCGGCCAGGATACGCACGATCATCGCGGCGAACCTCCGGTCGCCGGGACGGGAGTCCCGACCTGCTGCTTGAGGGCCGCCAATTCGGCCTCGACCGAGGCACCGCGGGCCGTTCGCTCGAGCTCGGCCTGGATCGGGTCGGACGCGGCCGAAGCGTCGCTCAGCGCCCCCAGCTGAACGAGCTCGTCAATCGCGCCTGCCCGAGCCTGCATCTCCTGGGTCTTTGCCGTGGCCCGGTCGACCGCAAGCCCGACATCGGCCATCTCTTCGGATACCCCGGTAA
>JACQEF010000276.1 GCA_016200745.1 Chloroflexota bacterium
ACACGGGCTCCGGAGTCGCGTCGTACGAGCTGCAGCGGAGCGTGGACGGTCACGCCTGGACGACGATGCCCAAGGCGTCGCCCACGGCCCGGACGACGTCGCTCACCCTGCCGCGAAATCGGACCTACCAGTTCCAGGTCCGCGCCGTGGACGTCGCCGGCAACGTCGGCGCCTGGGCAGCGGCGGGGACGTTCAAGCTGACCGTCTCCCAGGAGACCAGCCGCTCGCTGTCGTTCGTGCGCGGGACATGGAGCCGGACGAGCTCGGTGTCGTACGACGGCCGCGGCGCGCGCTCGACCCGGACGACCGGCGCGATCGCCCGCTTCAGGTTCACCGGCACGGGATTTGCCTGGGTCGCCGCGGTGAGCTCGGTTCGCGGCCGGGCGCAGGTCTGGATCGACGGGACCTTGTCGGGCACGGTGGACACCCTCCGGCCGGCGTCGGCCGCGCGGCTGATGGTCTTCACCCGATCGACGATGTCGAGCGGCCAACACACGATCGAGATCCGGGCGCTCGGCACTGCCGGTCATCCGCGCGTCGACATCGACGCGCTGGTCACGATGAGTCCGGTCGCAGGCCGCACACCCCCGCCCTCGCCCACCCCGACGCCGACCCCAGGCCCATCGCCGACCCCAACCCCGACCCCAACCCCGACCCCGACGCCAACCCCGACGCCGACTCCCGCGGGCTCCGGGGCTGTCCTGGTCGGCGCCGGCGACATCGCGTCGTGCGGCCTGACGACGGACACGGCCACGGCCAAGCTCGTCGCCGGGATCGCCGGGACGGTCTTCGCGGCGGGCGACGAGGCCTACGAGAGCGGCTCGGCCGCGGAGTTCAAGAACTGCTACACGCCGACCTGGGGCCGGTTCGTGGATCGGACGTACCCGGTTCCCGGCAACCACGAGTACGTGACCCCCGGCGCGGCGGGCTACTTCAGCTACTTCGGGGCGCGGGCCGGCGCGGCCGGAGCGGGCTGGTACGCCTACGATCTGGGCACGTGGCGGATCTACGCGCTCAATTCCAACTGCGCGGTCGTCGGTTGCGACGCCGGATCGGCGCAGGAGACCTGGCTCCGCAACGACCTCGCCGCCAACCCGCGCGCCTGCGTGCTCGCGTACTGGCACCATCCGCGATTCAGCTCCGGGCAGCACGGCAACGACGCCGAGGTCGCGGCGCTCTGGAACGACCTGTACGCCGCCGGGGCGGACGTGATCGTCAACGGCCACGACCACGACTACGAGCGGTTCGCTCCGCAGGCACCGAACGGCAAGGCCGACGCGGCCAACGGCATCCGCGAATTCGTGGTCGGCACCGGCGGCGCCTCGCTGCGCAGTTTCGCCACGATCCGGGCGAACAGCCAGGTCCGCAACAGCGCGACACACGGCGTCATCAAGTTCACCCTGGGCGAGGCCGGCTACACGTGGCAGTTCATCCCGATCGCCGGCAAGACATTCACCGATACGGGCAGCGCCGCCTGCCACTGACGGCGGCCGGACCGTCGCCTCGCGGCCTCAGCCCAGGACCACGCGCACCCGGTGCGTGCCGCCGTCGTCGACCAGCGGAATGGCGGCGCCGGGGCCGGGGAGCGTCACGCAGTCGAGCTCGGCCGACAGGATTCCCCGGCTGACGCCATGCGGGTTCTCGACCTCGATCTCGTATCGCGACGCGTGGTACCTGAACTCCAGCCCGAAGCCCGGCCACGCTCGCGGGATGCAGGGATCCATCAGCAGATCCGTCCCGCGGAGACGGAACCCGAGGATCGATTCGATGCCCGCCTGGTACATCCAGCCAGCCGAGCCCGAATACCACGTCCAGCCTCCCCGACCGACGTGCGGTGGCTCCGAGTAGACATCCGCGGCCATCACGTACGGCTCCACCTTGTAGCGGTGAACACCGGCCCGCGTGCTGGCGTGGTTGATCGGGTTGAGGATCGAGAACAGCTCACCGGCCCTGTCGCCGTCGCCGAGCGCAGCGAACGCCAGCACGGACCAGATCGCCCCGTGGGTGTACTGGCCGCCGTTCTCGCGAATGCCCGGCAGGTAGCCGCGGACATAGCCCGGGTCGAGATCGGCATGGTCGAAGGGCGGCGTGAACAGCAGGACCAGGCCGTCACCGCGTCGAACGAGATACTCCTCGACCGCGGCCATGGCACGCGCCGCGTGCGGGGGGTTGGCCGCCCCGGACAGGACCGCCCACGACTGGGCGATCGAGTCGATCCGGCATTCGGCGTTGACCGCCGAGCCAAGGGGCGTGCCGTCGTCGAAGAACGCGCGGCGATACCAGTCCCCATCCCAGCCGTGACGTTCCAATGACCGGCGGAGACCCTTCATGTGCGACCGCCACCGCTCGGCACGGGCCCGCTGTCCGCGCGCCTGGGCGATCGGGGCGAGGTCGCCGAGCACCGCGTGCAGGAACCAGCCCAGCCAGACGCTCTCGCCGCGGCCCTCGATGCCGACCCGGTTCATCCCGTCGTTCCAGTCGCCGGACCCGATCAACGGCAGGCCGTGCGCACCGAGCGCCAGGCTGGCCTCGATCGCCCGGGCGCAATGCTCGAACAGGGAGGCCGACCCCCCGGAGCGCTCCGGCAGGTAGTACGCGTCCTCGTCGCCGGCGCGGACCGCGGCGCCCTCGAGGAACGGGATCGGCTCATCGAGGACGGCGGCGTCGCCGGTGACCGAGACGTATCGGGCGACCGCGTAGGGCAGCCAGAGACGATCGTCGGAGATCCTCGTCCGGACGCCCCGGCCCGATGGCGGGTGCCACCAGTGCTGGACGTCGCCGGCCTCGAACTGGCGCCCCGCCGCGCGCAGCAGGTGCTCGCGGGCGAGGCCTCGTTCGGAGATCGTCAGCGCGATGACGTCCTGGAGCTGGTCCCGGAAGCCGTACGCGCCACCCGCCTGATAGAACGCGGTGCGGGCCCACAGGCGGCAGGCGAGCGTCTGATAGAGCAGCCAGCCGTTGAGCAGGATGTCCATCGATCGGTCCGGGGTGCGCACCTTGATCGCCCCGAGGGCGCCCTCCCAGTAGGCGCCGGCCGCCCGCAGCGTGGCGTCGGCGTCGAGGTCCCGCCCGCGCCTGACGAGGTCGCGGGCCGTCTCCGGGTCGGCGGCCTCGCCGAGGAGGACGCGCAGGGTGGTCCGCTCGCCGGGAGCGAGCTCGACGCTGCACGACAGCGCCGCGCACGGATCCATGCCCGCGCCAACCGAAGCCGTGAGGCGGTGACTGCGATCGAGCGCCGCAGGCCGGTCGTAGGTGCCGTTCCGTCCGAGGAACTCGGTTCGATCGGCGGTCCAGGCGTCCTGTCGACCGCCGAGGTCCAGGAAGGCGATCCGATCAGCGAAGTCAGGGTTCCAGGGATTGCGCGCCAGGAGTGCGTTCGTCGTCGGCTCCAGATCGGTCACGATCGCCGGCGCCGAGGCGCCGCGGGAGGTGCCCATGACCCACTCGGCATAGGCCGTCACCGACAGGCGACGCCGCCGGCCGGACCGGTTGTCGATCGTCAGGAGGCCGATCTTGAGGCGATCGTCGAGCGTCACGAACTGGAGCAGATCGAGCGCGATCCCGCCGTGCGTGTGCTCGAACCGGCTGTAGCCGGGACCATGCCGGGCGACGTACGTGGATTCCTCGAGCCGGACGGGTGACGCCGTGGGTCCCCACAGCTCGCCCGTCTCGTCGTCGCGGACGTAGATCGCCTCGCCGACGGGGTCCGAGACCGGGTCGTTGGACCACGGCGTGAGCTGGTTCTCGCGGCTGTTGCCGGACCATGTGTAACCGGACCCGGATTCCGACACCAGGAACCCGAACGACGGGTTGGCGACGACGTTCGACCACGGCGCCGGGGTCGACTGGCCTGGCCCGAGCACCGTCACGTACTCGCGGCCGCCCTCGGCGAAGCCGCCGAGACCGTTGAAGAACTCCAGCTCGGGCCGCGGCGGGCCGTTCGTCGCCGCCGACGGCGCGGCGGGTCTCGGCGGCAGCGACGTCACCGCTCGCTCGGGCCGCTCGAGCCGGATGACCTGCTCGGCGAGACTGCCCCGCCGGCTGAGCAGGACCGCGCGGGCTGCCGCCTGGAGCATCGTCCGGTCCTCGGCCGAAAGGTGGTCGCCGCGCAGGATGGAGACGCGCCCGCGACCCTGGCCTTCCTGGCCGAGCGCGGACTGGCTGGTGCGGACGACGGTCTCGAGGAGGGCATGCAGGTCGTCGGCGTACGTCGGGCCGTGCTCGTTGAGGATGACCAGGTCGACCTCGAGCAGCTTGAGGCGCCAGTACTCGTGGGCCCGAAGGAGCTGCCGCACGATATCGACGTCGTCGGGCTCGTCGATCCGGACGAGGACGATCGGGAGGTCGCCGGAGATGCCGTGGGCCCACAGCCCGGACGCGCCGCGGTGGTTCTGCGCGAGCAGGCTCGGCGGCGGCCGGAGTGACGGGTCCGAGTAGATGACCCGGTTGGCCAGGCGCTGGAAGAGCAGGGCTTCGTCCTGGTCGATCCCCAGGTGCTGCAGCTGGACCTGGGCCTGCGTCCAGGCGAGGGTGGCCGCGCGTTCGAAGGTCGCCGAATCGCGGTACTTGTCGGCGAGGTCGAGCACGTCGTCCCGCGATTCGGCCACGACGGTCGAGAAGATCGCGTGCGCGGTGGCGCCCGCGGCGAGCGAGATCCGAAGGCGCAGGCTGAAGATCGGATCGAGCACGGCGCCGACCGTGTTCGAGAGCGGCCGGCCGTCGGTCACCGCGGCCGCCGCGCCCGACAGCCGGCCGCGTCCCACGAACCGCGCTCGATCGGTCTCGTACTGGATCACGCCGGGCAGCTCGCCTTCGACCGCGGCCACGTGCGCGGCCCAGACCTGGCGATCCGTCGCGTACCTCGGACGGCGGGTCGCGACGAGCGCGTTCAGCTCGGGCGCGAATTCGGTCTGCACGAAGAGGTTCTGGAAGGCCGGATGGGCCACGTCCGCGGCCTGCGGGGACAGCACGATCTCCGCGTACGAGGTGATCTCGATCTCGCGCGGCTGCGAGCCGAGGTTGGTCAGCGATACCCGGCGGATCTCGGCGTCGTGCTCGGTCGAGACCACGATCGTGAGGCGCGTCGCGATCGGCCCGTCCCGGCGGCGGAACTCGGCGTGATCCTCCGCGAACTCCACCTCGTAGGTGTCCGCCTCGGTCCCGCTCGGCTGGTGGCCGACCGACCACACCGCGCCGCTGTGCCGATCGCGCAGGAACAGGTAGCTGCCCCAGGCGTCCCTGGTGACGTCCTCGCGCCAGCGCGTGACGGCCAGGTCGCCCCAGCGGCTGTAGCCCGAGCCCGCGGCCGTCACCATCACGGCGTACCGGCCGTTGGACAACAGGTGGGTCCGGGGCACCGCGTCGTGCGGTGAGGTGAACCGCCGGAGCACGGGCGGCACCAGGTCCCGGACGTCGGCGCGGCTCTGGACCTCCTCCGCCCGCGGCCGGGCGACCAGCACGTCACGCGGCATCCGCTCCTGGAGGAGGAGCTCCGTCGCCCGCACCAGCGGATCGGCGTGGAAGCGGTCGACCATCGCCGACCCGGTCAGGACGTTGCCGATCGCCACCAGCAACATCCCCTGGTGGTGCGCCATGTAGCTCATGACCGGCGCCACGGTCGCGCCCTCGGGCAGCCGGCGAGGCGTGTAGTCGAGGGCCTCCCGGAACCCGAACGGTCCCGTTGCCCCGGCGCGGCCCAGCCGCTCGAAGTTCCGGATGGCGGCTTCCGGGTCCACCATGGCGGCCAGGCCCGTCGCGTACGGCGCGATCACCAGGTTCTCGCTGAGGCCCCGCTTGAGGCCGAGACCCGGGATCCCGAAGCTCGAGTACTGGTAGGTCTGGTCGAGATCACGCGCGTTGTACGCGGACTCGGACACGCCCCACGGGACGCCCTTGGCGGTGCCGTAGCTGATCTGCCGGGCAACCACGAGCCGGTAGGTCTGGTCCATCAGGCTCAACGGGTGCGCGCGCATCACCAGCGCCGGCATGAGGTACTCGAACATCGAGCCCGACCACGAGATGAGCGCGGATCCGCGACCGACCGGCGTCAGCGCCCGGCCGAGCCGGAACCAGTGGTCGGCGTCGACGTCGCCCTTGGCGATCGCGAGGAAGCTGGCCAGCCTGCACTCCGAGGCCAGGAGGTCGTAGCAGCTCGGGTCGAGGGTACCGGTCGTCACGCTGTACCCGATCGACAGGAGCTTCCTCGTCGGGTCGAAGAGGAACGAGAAGTCCATCTCCTCGAACAGGCGCCTGGCGTGGGTCGCGATGGCCTGGAGACGCCGTTCCATCGGCGTGGAGAAGGCCGAACCCGCGTCGCGGCCAGCCTCCGTGAGCGCCGCCGCGTCGGTCCCGGCGAACGGCGTGGACGTCGAGCTTCCCGATTCCGTGATGTCCTTGCGGTGACTCTCGACGGTCGCCCTCGCCGCCTCTGTCCAGACGACGATCTCGTGGTCGGGTTCGCCGCCACGTTCCGACGTGAGAACCGCGGCGATGTCGGCAAGCGTCCGCGTCCGGTCCGCCAGTTCCCCGAGCCGGCCGGCCCAGACCTCGGGCGAGGGCCTGCCATCGTGCTGCGGGACCAGGTCGGCGAGCGCCTCGTCCAGATTGCGGCGTGTCAGGGTCTGGGACCGCCCTTCACCGCCAGCCTGCCGGGCGGCCCGGCCGGCCAGGGTCAGCGCGTCGCCGATCCCGGCGAGGGCGGCGTCGATCGGCAGCGGGCGCTCGACGATGTCGAGGCAGGCATTCGACACTGCGAGCAGATGACCGGCCAGGTTGCCGCTGTCCACGGAGGACACGTAGCGCTCGCCGAGCGGTTCCAGGGTGCGCGTGTCGTACCAGTTGTAGAGGTGGCCACGGAATCGCTGCATCTCATCGATCGACGCCAGCGTCGCCTCGAGTCGCTCGACCATGTCGCTGGTCCCGATCCACCCAAGGTCGCGGGCGGTCACCGTCCCGAGCAGGTACATGCCGATGTTGGTCGGCGACGTGCGGTGGGCGATGACCGGCCTGGGCACGTCCTGGAAGTTGTCCGGCGGCAGACTGTGGTCCTCCGGCCCGACGAACGCCTCGAAGAAGCGCCACGTTCGGCGGCCGATGAGGCGCAGCGCTTCCGTGTCGCCGGGGGACAGCGCCGTCCCGCCCGATCGGGCGGGCGGGCGGCTGACGATGCTGGCAGCGACCGGCGCCACCAGCCAGAGCGCCACGAACGGGGCCGCCAGCCAGGTGGACTCGGGCCGGAAGACGAGCACGGCGACGCCGAGCGCGACGGCGAGGCCGACGCCGCCGGCCATCCGGCGATAGAAGCCCGCGGTGCCCCGATCGGCGTTCGCCTTCGCCTGCGCGGCGGTTGTCCACTCGAGCAACCGGTGCCGGGTGATCGCGAGGCGGGTGAGCGCCCGGACGATGGCATCGCCCATCAACCACGCCTGATCGGCGAGGAACGTCAGGCCGAGCCCGACGTGGACGGCGGCCAGGCTGATGTCGCCGCCGACGGCTCGCAGGTGGCTCCGCCTGGAGATCCCCTGGCGTCGCGGGAGCAACCCGGTGACGACCGGGATCAGCTCCGGGATCACGATCGACGCGAGCACGAGCGCGGTCCACGTGAGCGCCGGCATGGTCGGGACCAGCCAGGCCACGGCGAGCGTGGCGACCGACAGCGGCGCCGAGACCGTCCGGCGCAGGTTGTCGACCATTTTCCAGAGCCCGATCGCCGGGAGGCGCGGGCGTCGCTGTCCGCGAGCGTCGCGGGCACGGCCCACGATCCACGGAAGGAGCTGCCAATCGCCCCGGGCCCAGCGGTGCTGGCGAGCTGCGGCCTCGAGGTAGTGGGACGGGAACTCGTCGAACAGCTCGATGTCCGTGACCAGGCCGGCCCTGGCGAAGATGCCCTCGAACAGGTCATGGCTGAGGAGCGCGTTGTCGGGCACGCGGTCGGCCATGGCCGCCTCGAAGGCATCGAGGTCGTAGATGCCCTTGCCGGTGTAGCTCCCTTCGCCGAACAGGTCCTGGTATACGTCGGAGACCGCCGAGGCGTAGGGGTCGATGCCGGCCGCGCCGGAGTAGGCCCGCTGGAAGATGGTCGCCTCGTGCTCGGCCGGCAGCGTCGAGGTGATCCGGGGCTGGAGGATGCCGTAGCCCCGGGTGACCCGGCGCGAGGCAGGATCGAGGCCCGCCCGATTGAGCGCGTGGCCCATCGTCCCGACCAGCCGGTCCACGGCCCCGCGTGGCAGCTTCGTGTCGGAATCGAGGGTGACGACGTAACGAACGCCGGCCGGAGGAACGGTCTCGGCGGCGCCGGTCACGATGATGTCGGTGGCGGTGCTCCCCCGGAGGAGCGCGTTCAGCTCGTGCAGCTTGCCCCGCTTGCGCTCCCAGCCCATCCAGAGGCCCTCTTCCTCGTTCCAGCGGCGCTTGCGGTGGAACAGCAGGAACCGCGCGCCCCCGCCCGGGGCCTCGCCATACCGATCGTTGAGCTGCCGGATCCCGGCCACGGCCGAAGCGAGCAGGGCGTCGTCGTCCGGGGTCGTCTCCGTCGGCGCGTCGAGCCAGTCGGACAGGAGCGCGAAGCGGACGTCGCCGTCGGGATTGGCCAGGTAGTGGATCTCGAGCCCGGCGACGCGCTCGTCGACGTCGGCGACGCTCCCGAACAGGGTCGGCACCACGACGAGCGTCCGCAGGTCGGCGGGCACGCCGTCGCGCAGCTCCAGCCGGGGCAGCGACCGCGGGCCGAGCAGCGCGGCGACACCCCGGTTCACCAGGGAGACCGCGAGGTCCGACGCGGGCCCCAATCCCACGATCGTGACCAGGAGGAGCGCCAGGCCGCCGGCGCCTCCGGACAGCGACAGGACGACCGGCACGCCGGCCACGAGCGCTGTAAACAGGAGGAGACTGCCGAGATACGCCGCGGTGGCCGACCGGAGGTACGCGCGACGGAATCGCACGGCGGGCGGCAGCCGGACATCGAGGGCGCGCTCGAGCGCCGGCCGCCCGGCGGCGATGAGGAAGTACCCCGGATCCGTGCCCGGTGGCGTGGCGAGGACCTCGCCGGGCGCCGCCGCCGACGCGTGCGCGTCGTCCGCCGGCGTCCGAGCCGCCATGGCCATCGCGGCGCGGGCGACGTCGAGCTCGGCCGCCCCCGCGGTTCGGGCGATCTCCTCGATCGCGTGGCGGTAGCGGTCCCGGGTGGCGAAGTCCATTGCCGCGAAATCGCTTCGTTCGCCCAGGATCTCGTCGATCAGGCTGACGCTCTCGACGAATTGCGCCCAGTCGAACCACGAGATGAGGCGCATGCTCGTGATCACGTTCCGGACGCTCACGTTCATCGAGGCCTGGCGCTGGTGTTCCAGCCGGACCGTCTCCTCGGCGGTGGTGCCCTCGGAGGCGAGCACCTCCTCGAGACGCTGGAGTGCGGGCGTCACGGCCGGGTCCTGGTCGCGCAGCCGCTGGAAGAGCTGGACCATGCCGGAGGTCGGCAGCTGCTGCCGCGAGAACCGGCGCAGGGCCGCAGTCGCGGTGTCGGCTTCTGTGGTGCCCAGCCCGAGGAGACCGTCGGCGAGCTTGTCCGCCTGCTCGCGCGCGGTCCGCCCGGCCACGATCTGCTCCGACAGCCGGCGCAGGTTCTCGACGAGCAGGATCCGCAGGCTGATGGCGACCGCCCAGAGCTCGCCGAGGGTCAGCGGCTGCACCCGCTGATACCCGACCACCAAGCGGCGCAGGCTGTCCGGGTCGAACCGGCTGTCCGTGTGGGCGATGTACGCCCAGGCCAAACCGAGGACCCGCGGGTAGCCCTCGAGGGGACCGTCGGCGAGCTTGGGCAGCTCACGGTAGTAGTGCGGCGGCAGGTCGTCCCGGATCTCGCGGAGCTGCTCCTCGACGATGTGGAAGTTGTCGACCAGCCACTCGGCGGCCGGGGTGATCGAACCTTCGTCCTTGATCGCCTCGGCCAGCGCCCGATAGGCGGCAAGGAGCACGCGACCGTTGTCGGCGACCCGACGCCGGATCGGCCGCCCGGTCCGGGCCTGCTGCGTGACCGTCTGGGCCGCCGCGAGCGACTCCCCGTGCTGCTCGAGGCGTTCCACGCTGAACAGCTCGGCGACGATCGGCTCGGAGTCGTCGATCTGGCTGCGCGTCTGGCTCAGGATCGGGATAGGGGGCTCCCGTCAGGTCTTGTCAACCGGCTCCCGAAAGCGCGCCGAGATGCTCGGTGAGCCGCAGGTTCTCCCGGTAGTCGATCGGGATCTCGACGAGGGACGGGCCATCGCAATCGAGCGCGCGCATCAGCGTCGGGTAGAGATCCGCGCTGGACTCGGGGCGGAACCCGGCGATCCCGAACGATTTCGCGTAGGCCACGAAATCCGGGTTCCCGAAGGTGACGCCGAATGGCTGCCCGAATTCGTTGCGCTGCTTCCAGTCGATCAGGCCGTAGCCGTCGTCGCGCCAGACCACGACCGTGACGTTGGCGCCGATCCGCTTCGCCGTCTCGAGCTCCTGGCTGTTCATCAGGAACCCGCCGTCGCCGCACAGCGCCACGACCTTCCGATCCGGATTGACGAGCTTGGCGGCGATCGCGCCGGGGAGCGAGATCCCCATCGCCGCGAACCCGTTCGAGATGATCACGGTGTTCGGTTCGTAGGCCTGGTAGAGCCGCGCGACCCAGACCTTGTGCGCGCCGACGTCGGACACGACGATGTCCGACGGGCCCAGCGCTCGCCGGAGGTCGGCGATCGCCCGTTGCGGCTTGATCGGCCAGCCGTCGTCGGCCTCGTAGGCGTGGAGGTCCCGCAGCAGCGACGTCCTGAGGTCTGCATGGACGAGCACCTCCCTGGCCTCGTGCCGCTGCGTGGCCGTGCGCCCGCCGATCCCGAGCGGTTTGACCGCGGCAAGGAGGCGCTCGAGCGTCCCGTCGATGTCGCCGATCAGCTCGACCTCGGGCCGATAGGCCGCATCGACCTCGGCGGGTTGCGTGTCGATGTGGAGGATCCTGTGGTTCCTCCCGGGGTTCCACAGCGACGGGCCGTACTCCACGGTGTCGTAGCCGACGGTCACCACCAGGTCGGCGCGGTCGAAGCCGGACATGACGTGGTCGCGCGCCTGGAGCCCGACGGCCATCAACGACAGGTGCGAGCGATCGTCGATCGCGCCCTTGCCCATGAACGTCGCGGCAACCGGGACGTGCAGGCCCCGGGCGAACGCGCGCAGCGCGTCCGACGCGCCCCGCCGGAGCACGCCGTTGCCCGCCAGCACGATCGGCCGCTCGGACGACGCGAGCAGCCGGGCGGCATGGGCGATGGCCTCGTCGGTCGGCTCGGGGAAATACGTGTGGGCGGGCACGAGCGGCCCGACCACGCCGCCGGCGTCCAGCGGCGTCGACGCGAGGTCCTCGGGCAGCTCGACGTGAGTGGGCCCGGGTTTCTCGAGCATCGCGACCTTGAACGCCTTGCGGACGATCTCCGGGATCGCCTCGACCCGTTCAACCCGGGTGTTCCACTTCGTCACCGGCTCGAACATCCGGACGATGTCGACGACCTGGTGGGCTTCCTTGTGGAGCTTGCTGGACGACGCCTGGCCGGTGATCGCGACCATCGGTGCCCGATCGAGATAGGCGTCGGCGATCCCGGTCAGCAGGTTGGTCGCGCCGGGCCCCAGGGTCGACAGCGCAACGGCCACCCGCCCGGTCAGCCGGCCGTGGACGTCGGCCATGAACGCGGCGCCCTGCTCGTGACGGGTGGTGACGTGTCGGATCGATTCGGAGCGGGACAGGGCGTCGAGGAGAGCCATCGTCTCCTCGCCGGGCACCGAGAACACCCAATCGCAGCCTTCGGTCTCCAGGCAGTCGACGATCAGGCTGGCGGCGGTTCGAGGCTCACGAGCGGGACTGGTCATTGACGGAGTGTACGCACGGCGTCGCCGGCAGCCCTCGGGCGGATTGGTCGGGTGGATCTGTCGGGTATCATCGGCCGCGTCCGCCCGTAGCTCAGTGGATCAGAGCGACTGACTTCGGATCAGTAGGTCGGGGGTTCGAATCCCTCCGGGCGGGCCATCAGACGACCTCGCGCCGGATCGTGGCCGAAGCCAGCACCGCGAAGACCGCCACGAACGCCGCCAGCACGAGGACATCGAGCTGGAGCGGGCCGTAGCCCAGGTCGGCGCCGCGGATGACGACCTGGCGGAGGCCGTCTGTCGCGTACGTCAGCGGGAGGACGCGCGCGATCGCCTGCAGGATGTCCGGCATCGAGCTGACCGGGAATAGCACACCGCTGAGCAGCGCCTGCGGCACGATGACCAGCGGGATGAACTGGACGACCTGGAGCTCCGTCCGTGCGAACGTCGAGAGCAGGATCCCGAGGCTCACGGCCCCGAGGGCGAGCAGCATCACGACCAGGAAGGCGAGCCCGGCGCTGCCGGCCACCGGAACCGCCAGCCCGACCGAGAACGCCGCCAGTGGCCCGATCGCCGGCACCCGCACGTCGAGCAGCGTCCAGCCCAGCAGCACCAGCACCTGGATGGTCGCGAAGAGCCCGAACCCGAGGCTGTAGCCGAGGACGATCTCGCCGCGCGACACCGGCGTGGCCAGCAGCCGTTCCAGCGTGCCGCCGACCCGCTCGCGGAGGAAGCTGATGCCGGTCAGGATGTACACGAAGAAGTACGCGAAGAAGCCGAGGAAGACCGGGGCGAGGTGGTCGACCACGTCCGAATCGGGCGTCCCGTAGAGCGTCTGCGCGTCCAGCCGCGGCAGGTGGAGGCCGGCGGCCGGCAGGGCCTGGGTGACCGCCGTGGCGATCGCCCGCTGGAGCGAGATCACCTGCTGGCTGTCCGCCGTCGGCTCGAGACCGGGCGTGATGACGGTCAGGCTCGGCTCGTTGCCCGTCGCCAGGCGGGCCACGAAGTCCGCCGGGACGACGATCGCGATGCTCGCGGTTCCGTCACGGAGGGCGGCGTCGGCGGCCGCCCGGTCGGGCGCCTCGGTGACCGTGCCGCCATCGGTCCGCATCGCCCCCTCGAGCGCGCCGACGATCGCGGCCCCGGGCTGCCCGGCCTGGTTCACCACCACCGCAGACACCGGCGTCACGAGCTGGCCGCGGAGGACGTAGGCCATGAGTCCGGTCAGGACGATCGGCGCCAGGAACAGGAGCGCCATCGAGCGCCGGTCGCGATGCAGCTCCTGGACCAGGCGACGGAGCAGCGCGACGACGCGGCGTGCGCTCATGCCGCCGGACCCTGGGCGCTGAACTGCAGGAATGCCTGCTCGAGGTCGCTCGTGCCGGCCCGCGCGCGGAGCTCCCCACCCGACCCCTGGGCGATGACCCGGCCGGCGCGCATGAACAGGAGCTCGTCGCAGCGGTCGGCCTCGTCCATCACGTGGCTGGAGACCACGATGGTCGTGCCGTCCCGGGCGAGCTCGTGGAAGTACGCCCAGAACTGGGCCCGGAGCGCCGGATCCACGCCCACCGTGGGCTCGTCGAGGAACAGCACCGGCGGCCGATGGACCAGCGCGCAGGCGAGCGACAGCCGCCGCCGAAGGCCACCGGAGAGCTGGCTGGCCAGCGCCCCGGCCCGGTCGGACAGCTCCACCACCGCGAGAGCGGCCTCGGCCGCGTCCGGGTCGCGGATCCCGTACATCGCCCCGAAGAAGCGGGCGTTCTCGGCGGCCGTCAGCTCCGGATAGATGCCGTCGCTCTGGGTCATGTACCCGATCCGGGCCAGGTTCGTCCTCGAGGGCATCTGGACGCCCAGGACCCTCGCCTCGCCCGCCGTCGGACGGCCGAGACCCGTCAGCATCCGGATCAGCGTGGTCTTGCCGGACCCGTTCGGCCCCAGCACCCCGTAGATCCGGCCCGCCGCGAGCTCGAAGCTCACCCCGTCGACCGCGTGGAGCTCACCGAACGATTTCCGAAGGTCGATGGCCTGGACCGCGGGGACCAGGCCCATCGCGACGGTCTGCATGTCGACCAGAAGGGTACTTCCCAGCCCTGGACAGTTGCTGCGGTGGAACGCGCCCCGTGGCCTCGGAACCGGCGCCGCCGCACGTCCGTCTCGCCGGTGGCGCCACATTCCTGTCGGGCGCCACCAGCAACGAAGGTGGTTCCGATGTCCCAGTCTCTGCGAACCATGGGCGCGTTCGCGCTCGGTGGTGTGATCGTCGCCGTCGCGGCCCTCGCCGTCCGGCCCGGCCCGGTAGCCGGCGCCCCGACCACCGGCAGCGAGATCGCCCTCCACACCCTGACCGTGCAGGGCAACGGCAAGGTCACGGTCGTCCCGGACGTGGCACGCGTGTACCTAGGCGTCACGCTGACCAAGCCGACGGTCAAGGAGGCTCGCAACGCCGCGGCGCAGGTCATGACCGACGTGATCGCCGCGATCAAGGGGCTCGGGATCGCCGACAAGGACATCCAGACGACCGGGTTGAGCCTGTCGGCCCGCTACGCGGAGAACTCGTCGACGAAGATCGTGGGCTACATCATCAGCGAGCAGGTCCAGGTGACGGTGCGCGACCTCGACAAGGCCGGCGACGTCGTCGACACGGCGACTGCCAAGGGCGCGACCGACGTGAACGGGATCTCGTTCGAACTGTCCGATCCGGCAAAGGCGCTGGACGACGCTCGAGCGGCGGCCATCGCCTCCGCCCGCACCAGTGCCCAGGCGATGGCGTCCGCGGCCCAGGTGACCCTGGGCGCGGTGGTCTCGGTCGCGGATGCGTCGGCGCCGACACCGATCTACTACGGGACCGCCTCGGTGGCCGCGCCGATGGCTGACGTCAAGACGCCGGTCCAGCCGGGTACCCAGGACATCTCGGCCGTGGTGACGGTGGTCTTCGAGCTCGACTGAGACACGCGGTCGCGGGGCCGCGGCCCACTTCGCCGCTGCGCCGCTGCGCCGCGGACACCCGGGCGCATCGCCGAGGGTACCCTCACGCGATGCGCCCGATCTCCATGCCCAGCCGGGTCTCCGAGCACCAGACCGGGATGCTCGCGGCCGCCGGTGCCGCGTTCGTCTACGGAGCCGCCTACCCGGCCACGGCCGTGGCGCTCCGGTCGTTCTCGCCGCTGGGCATCGCCGGCTGGGCGTGCACGCTGGCCCTCGTCCTGGTCGTTCTCCTCGCCGCCGGCGGCCTCATCGAACGACCGGAGACCGCCGGCCTGAGCCGGGCGCGGCTCGTCCGCCTGACCGTCCTGGCCGTGCTCGGCGGCGCCGGGTTCATCGCCGCCATCAACATCGCGGTCGCGCTGAGCGGGCCGACGATCACCGGCTTCGTCGCGCCGCTCTACGCGGTCCTGGCCACGCTGTTCGCGGTTCCGATCCTCGGTGAGCCGGTCCGGGCCGTGACGGTGGCGGCGTTCCTCGTCGCCCTTGGCGGGACCGCGCTGCTGGCGGGCACGGCGCCGCTCGGTGCGCCCGTGGCCGGGATCGCGATGGCGTTCGCGGGCGCGGCGATGTTCGGGCTGTACCTCGTCCTCGCGCGCCGGTGGTCCGGTCCGTACCGGCTGGACGGCACGCCCGTCACCATCGCGAACCTGCTCGCCCGCGGGCCGGGGCTGCTCGCGGTGGCCGCGCTGGTGGAGACGAAGCCGCTCATCCCGGCCACGCTCGACCCGGCCGCGATCCTGGCACTCATCTCGATCGTCATCGGGGCGAGCAGCACCGGCAGCCTGCTGGTGATGGCCAGCGTGCGCCGCGTGCCGGCCGGTCGAACCTCGGCTGCACTGCTGCTGACGCCGATCTCGTCGGCGCTGATCGCCGCGGCCGTCCTGGGTGAACGGCTGCCCCCGAGCGGCGTGCTCGGGGCGGGACTCATCCTGGTCGGGATCGCCGGGGCCAGCGGCCTGCTGCGGACCCGACCGGCCCCGGCCTGACGGTCAGGCCCGGGCCGCGCCCTCGGCGCCCCAGCGTCGGAGCTCCGCATCGATGTCGAGCGGCATGACCGCGCCGCGGCGCTCGAACTCGCCCCAGGCCTCGCGAGGCACGCGCCACATGATCTCGAACTCGTTGCCGTCGGGATCGGCGCCGTAGAGCGACTTGGAGACGCCGTGGTCCGAGGCGCCACGCAGGGCTCCGGCGTCGGACAGGACCCGCGCCGCCGCCGCGAGGTCGTCGATCGTCGGGACCTCCCAGGCGAGGTGGTACAGGCCCACGGCGCCACGCTCGGGTCGCGGGGCGGCCGGTCCCACCGAAAACAGCCCCATATCGTGGTGGTTGTCGCCGCCCGCGGCGCGCAGGAAGACGGCCTGCCCGCCCATCTCGGTGCCGACGACCTCGAAGCCGAAGACGCGTCGGTAGAAGTCCGCGGCGGCTGCGGCGTCACGGACGAACAGGACGGCGTGGTTGAGCCGGCTGACCGGAATGCTCACCTGCTCAGTCTGCCCCGAGCCCGTCGCGATGTCGACCATCGTCACGCTGCCGCCGGAACCGTCACGGGCGCCGCGACGAGCTTCCAGCCCGACTGCCAGCCACCGTTGTTGGCGACCTGCAGGGCGATGTTGAGGAACGCCAGCGACTCGAGCTGCCGTGCCCGGACGAGCGGGCCGACGTCCACCGGGTTCAGGCCGATCGAGCTGACGAGCTCGAGCACGGCCGCCTTGGCATCCGCGTCGTCGCCGGCGACGAACCCGTCCAGCCTGACGCCGCCGACCGTCGGGTCGGTCTGGTTGGACGCGAACAGGGTGTTGAAGGCCTTGACCACGCGCGCTTCCGGCAGGAGGGTCGCGAGCTCTTCCGCGTTCGAGGTGCTGGTGTCCATCTCCGGACCGTTGGCACCGAACGACATCCGGTTGGTGACGTCGACGACGGGCTTCCCGGTCACGACGGAGCGGAGATCGCGGGCGACGTCGGCGACGCCGGCGAACGGGATGGCGAGGACGACGAGATCGGCCGCCTCGGCGGCCGCACGGGGCGACGGGGCCGTCGTCGCACCGGCGACGGTCGCGGCGAGGTCGCCTGCGTGCTGCGGGTCGCGCGAGGTGACGACGACCCGGTGGCCGGCCCGGCTGAACGAGGTGGCGAGTGCGCGGCCGACGTTGCCGGTGCCGACGATGGCGATGTTCATGGGGGGACTGCTCCGTTCGCTTGGCTTGACGGGTTGGCCCTCATCAAGCAGACTTTGTTGTAGCAACAACATAGCGTGCACCAACGCCCATGTCAAATGTTGTTGTGTGAGGGCAAACATGACCACTGAAGAGCGGCGGCGGCCCGCGGTCGGAGCGCAGGTCAGGCGCTGGCGCCGCGAGCGCGGCCTGACGCTCGCCACCGTCGCCGAGCGCAGCGGCCTCAACGTCGGCTACCTGTCGCAGATCGAGAACGACAAGGCGTCGCCGTCGCTCGGCTGCCTTGCCTCGATCGGCGACGCGCTCAACGTCCCGATCGCCTGGTTCCTCATGGACGACGTCCCGCCGCCGCAGGTGGTCAAGGCCGGTGAGCGCACCTCACGGGTCAACGACCTCGGCCGGATCGAGCTGGTCGACGGGGGCCTGTCGCGCGACATCAGCGTGGTCGAGGCGATCGCCGCACCGGGCAGCCGGACGGGCGAGCATGCCCACGCCGGCGACGAGCATCACATCATCCTTCGTGGCCGGTTCCGGATGACCCAGGGCGACCACGTCGTCGAGGTCGGGCCGGGCGACTACGTCCGCTGGGACGGCGCGATTCCGCACGACGCCGAGGCGATCGGCGACGAGGAGGGCCACATGCTGATCGTGACCCTCCTCGCGGCTTCCTGATCGGCGAAGGTCGGGCGACCGGGAAGCGACGTCGACGGTCTGGCCAGCCGGAGCCACCGAACCGCAACCTCGGATCCGGCGCATCCGGCGCCTCCAGCAGGTATCCTTTCGCGCGATCCCATCCGTCCGCCGTGGGCAATGCCCCGTCCGCGGCCCCGTAACCCTAGTCAGGTGGTTTCCATGAAGATCGGTGTCGCCAAGGAGACCGCGCCCGGCGAGCGGCGTGTCGCCCTGGTGCCGGAGGTCCTCGCCAAGCTCGAGGCCGCCGGGCTCGACGTCCTCGTCGAACAGGGCGCCGGCGCGGGCGCCGCCATCCCGGACCAGGCGTACGCCGACGCCGGAGCGACGATCGTCAGCAGCGTCGAGCTGTATGCCCAGGCGGAGGCCATCCTCCGCGTCGCCAAGCCGAGCGAATCCGAGGTCCGCGTCATGCGCGCGGGCCAGGCCGTCATCGGCTTCCTCTCGCCGCTCATCGATCCCGCGACCTCGCAGGCGCTGGCGGCGCAGGGCGTGACCGCCATCAGCCTCGACGCGATCCCGCGCACGTTGTCGCGCGCCCAGACGATGGACGCGCTCAGCTCGCAGGCCAACGTCGGCGGCTACAAGGCGGTGCTCATCGCCGCCAACGCCTTCGGCCGCTACTTCCCGCTGCTGACGACGGCCGCCGGGACCGCCAAGCCGGCCAACGTGCTGATCCTGGGGATCGGCGTGGCCGGGCTCCAGGCGATCGGCACGGCACGACGGCTGGGCGCCGTGGTCAAGGCCTACGACGTCCGGCCCGAGACCCGCGAGCAGGCCGAATCGCTCGGCGCCCAGTTCGTCAAGCTCAGGACGACCATCGACGCGACCGGCGCCGGCGGGTACGCCCGCGAGCTGACCGCCGAGGAACGAGCCGCGCAGCAGGCAGAGCTCAACGAGGTCATCGGGGGCATGGACGTGGTGATCACCACCGCCCAGGTTCCCGGTCGCAAGCCCCCGGTCCTGGTCACGGCCGACGCGGTCGGCCGCA
>JACQEF010000280.1 GCA_016200745.1 Chloroflexota bacterium
CGACGCCTTCCGCACGTCATTCCTGGCGTGACCGCATGCTGAGTATCGGCGGCAGCCGAGCCGATCGAGGCCTGACACATGGCTAGTCAGCGAGATATCCGGCGGAGAATCGTCTCCGTCAAGAACATCAAGCAGATCACCCGCGCCATGCAATTCGTGGCCGCGTCCAAGCTGAAGCGGGCCCAGGACGCGACGTTGGCGGCGCGTCCGTACAGCGAGAAGCTCGACGAGGTGCTGGCCGACCTGGCCGCGGTGCTGACCGGCGACGACCACCCGCTCCTGGCGGATCGGGCGACCGGCAAGCGGCTGATCGTGCTCATCACCACGGACCGGCCGCTGTCGGGCCCGCTCAACACCAACATCGTCCGGTTCGTTGCGCGCGACATCGTCGACACGCCGGGCGAGCTCGGCGTGATCACGGTGGGTCGCAAGGGTCGTGACGCGATGCGCCGGACCCACGTCCCCCTGGAGGCCCATTTCGTCACCTTCGGCGATCGCCCCACGTTCGCCGACGTGCTGCCGCTGGCCCGCCTGGTGACGGACGACTTCCTCGCGGGTACCTCTGGCCGCGTCGACATCGTGTACAGCCACTGGGTCTCGACACTCGTCCAGCGGCCCACCCTCGTGACGATCCTGCCGGTCCAGCCGGCCGCGGACACCGAGGGCATCCCGGGCAACCAGTTCATCTTCGAGCCGAGTGCGTCGGCCGTGCTGGAACAGCTGCTGCCGCGCTACGTGGCCACCCGCATCTTCCAGGCCGTTCTGGAGGCGAAGGCCAGCGAGGAATCCAGCCGGATGGTGGCGATGAAGAACGCGACCGAGAACGCCGAAGAGCTCATCGAGGACCTGACCCTCTCGTACAACAAGGTCCGCCAGGCCAACATCACCCGGGAAATGATCGAGATCGCGTCCGGCGCGAACGCTCGCTGACGCACACGGACGCAGGAGGCTAGCACGACGATGGCGACAGCCGCCAAGGCCGAGAAGGACACCAAGCGCGCGACGGGCCGGGTGATCCAGATCACCGGACCGGTCGTGGACATCGAGTTCCCGGCCGGACGACTGCCCGGCATCTACAACGCGGTCGAGATCCAGCGCGAAGGCCTGGATCCGCTCGTCTGCGAGGTCCAGCAGCACCTCGGCAACAACTGGGTGCGTGCCGTCGCCATGACCACGACGGACGGCCTCGCCCGTGGCGTCGACGCCGTCGACACCGGCGCGCCGATCTCCGTCCCCGTCGGCGAGTCGACGCTCGGTCGCGTGTTCGACGTCCTCGGGCACACGATCGACGGCAAGGCCGAGGTGAGCGCCGACGTTCACCTGCCGATCCACCGAAGCCCGCCCGCGTTCGACCAGCAATCGACCGAGATCGAGGTCTTCGAGACCGGCCTCAAGATCATCGACCTGATCTGCCCGTTCAAGAAGGGCGGCAAGATCGGCATCTTCGGCGGCGCCGGCGTCGGCAAGACGGTCATCATCCAGGAGCTGATCCGGAACGTGGCCCAGGAGCATGCCGGCGTGTCGGTCTTCGCCGGTGTCGGCGAGCGCTCGCGCGAGGGCAATGACCTGATCCGCGAGATGACCGAGTCCGGCGTCATCGCCAAGACCGCCTTCGTGTTCGGCCAGATGAACGAGCCGCCCGGAGCGCGGCAGCGGGTCGGGCTGACCGCGCTGACGATGGCCGAGTACTTCCGCGACGAAGAGAAGCGCGACGTCCTCCTCTTCATCGATAACATCTTCCGCTTCACCCAGGCCGGTTCCGAGGTGTCCGCTCTCCTCGGCCGGATGCCATCGGCGGTCGGCTACCAGCCCAACCTGGCGACCGAGATGGCCGGGCTCCAGGAGCGGATCACGTCCACCCGCAACGGATCGATCACCTCGCTCCAGGCCGTCTTCGTGCCGGCCGACGACTACACCGACCCGGCGCCGGCCACGACCTTCGCGCACCTCGACTCGACGATCCGCCTGGAACGCAGCATCGCCGAGCTCGGGATCTACCCGGCGGTCGATCCACTCACGTCCACGTCGCGGGTGCTCGACCCGAACGTCGTCGGCCAGGAGCACTACGACGTCGCCCGCGAGACGCAGCGCGTCCTCCAGCGCTACCGGGACCTCCAGGACATCATCGCGATCCTCGGGATCGACGAGCTGTCCGAGGAGGACAAGGCCACGGTCGCGCGGGCGCGCCGCCTGCAGCGGTTCGCCAGCCAGCCGTTCTTCGTCGGCGAGGTCTTCACCGGTCGCGAAGGCAAGTACGTCAGCATCAAGGACACGGTGGCGTCGTTCAAGGAGATCCTCGAGGGCAAGACCGACACGCTTCCCGAGCAGGCCTTCTTCCTCGCCGGCACGCTGGACGATGTCCGGGAGAACGCCGCCAGACTGGCGGGCTGACCGATGCCACTGCTGCTGGAGATCGTGACGCCGGAACGGCTCGCATATTCGGACATGGTCGACGCGGTCAACCTGCCCGGCAGCGAGGGCGAGCTCGGCGTGCTGCCGCATCACGCGCCGCTCGTGACGATGCTCGGCATCGGCGAGCTGCGCATCCGGAAGGGCGGCACGGAGGAATCGTTCGCGATCGTCGGCGGCTTCCTGCAGGTCCGTCCCGACAAGGTGGTCGTGATGGCCGAGACCGCCGACATGGCCAGCGACATCGACCTCGAGAAGGCCCACGAGGCCCGGCGGTCCGCCGAGCGCATGCTCGAGGAAGGCGGTCCGGCCGACACGGCCGATCTCGCCGCGGCCCGCGCGGCCCTCCAGCACGCGCTCCTTCGCATCCGGGTTGCCGAACGTCGACACCGCGAGGGTTCGCGGCACCGAGGATAGGAGCGTGGCCATCTACACCGAAGTCGCCACCGCGCTCGGCCGTCCCCGCGTTGGCGCCTCCCCGCGTGGTTCGAATGGCTGACGCGCGTCCGTTCCACTGGGAATTCCATCCGGAGCCCGTCGTCCGCGAGGTCTTCCGCGTCGAGGGCGGCCGCCCGTTGAGCGGCACGGTGCCGATCAGTGGCGCCAAGAATGCCGCGCTCAAGCTCCTCGCCGCCGCGACCCTGACCGGCGAGCGCTGCCGCCTGACCAACGTCCCCGAGATCGAGGACGTGCGGGCGATGACCGAGACGCTGCGCGACCTCGGCGTGGTGGTCGACCATCCGGCCGACAACGTCTACGAGATCGCCTCCGGCGACGTGGAGTGGTTGTTCGTGCCGCTCGAGGCCGCCGCGCGGATGCGCGCCAGCTTCATCCTGCTGGGCCCGCTCCTGTCCCGCTTCGGCCGGGTGATCATCAGCAACCCGGGCGGCGACCGGATCGGCCGGCGTCCCGTGGACCTCCACGTCGACGCGATGCGCGCGCTCGGCGCATCGATCGAATACCGCAACGGCTACTACTTCGCGACCGCGCCGGGGCGCCTCCGCGGTGGCGAGGTCCGCTTCCCGTTCGTGTCGGTGATGGGCACCGAGAACGCGATGCTGGCGGCGACCCTGGCCGAGGGTCACACGGTGATCCGGCCGGCAGCCCAGGAGCCGGAGGTCGACGACCTGATCGCGTTCCTCCAGCAGATGGGCGCCGAGGTCGAGCGCACCTTCCCCGACACGATCGAGGTCGAGGGGCGCAAGCGCCTGCGCGGGGCCGACCACCGCGTGATCCCGGATCGGATCGAAGCCGGCACGTTCGTCATCGCCGCGGCCGTCACCGGTGGCCGGATCCGGCTCGAAGGCGCTCCCTGCGAGCACCTCGGCTCATTCATCGACACGATGGGGCGGGTCGGGGTCGGCGTGTCCTGCGGCAAGGACACCATCGACGTCGACGGCACCGCGATCGGCTCGTCCGGCTACCGCGCCTGCGACGTCGAGACCGCGCCGTATCCCGGGCTCGCGACCGACCTCCAGCCGCCGACCGCGGTCCTGCTGACCCAGGCCACCGGCGTCTCGCGGGTCCACGAAGCGATCTTTGAGGATCGCCTGGAGTGGCTGTCGGAGGTCCGTCGGATGGGCGCCAACGTCGAGGTCCTCGACCCGCACCATGCGACGATTAGCGGACCCAACCACCTGCTGGGGACGGAGGTCGAGATCGGCGACCTGCGGGCCGGCGCATCACTCATCCTGGCCGCCCTCGCGGCGCAGGGCACCACGACGATCCACGGCGCGCACCACGTGCACCGAGGCTATGAGAACATCGAGCGCAAGTTCCTGGACCTCGGGGCCAGCATCTCGCGCACCGCGGAAGGGGCAGCAGTCACCAACTCATGAAGATCGGCATCAACCTCGGCACCGCCAACGTCCTCGTCTACGTCAAGGGCAAGGGCATCGTCATCACCGAACCCAGCGTGGTCGCCGTCTCCGACGACAACCGGATCGTCGCCGTCGGCGAGGAGGCGCGCGAGATGATCGGACGCACGCCCGGCAACATTCATGCCATCCGGCCGATGAAGGACGGCGTGATCGCCGACTACGTCATCACCGAGGCGATGCTCAGCCACTTCATCGGCAAGGTCCGCCGCGGCGGGTTCGGGTTCAGCAAGCCCGACGTGATGATCTCGGTGCCCGCGGGCGTGACCAGCGTCGAGAAGCGCGCGGTCCGCGATGCCGCGCTGAAGGCCGGGGCCAAGGACGCGTACCTGATCGAGGAGCCCCTCGCGGCGGCCATCGGCGCCAACGTCCCGATCAGCGGGCCGTCCGGGAACATGATCATCGACATCGGCGGCGGGACCAGCGAGATCGCGGTCATCGCCCTCGGCGGGATCGTGGTCTCGCGGTCGCTGCGGGTGGGCGGCAACCGCTTCGACGACGCGATCGCCACCTACATCCGCAAGAAGTACAACCTGATGGTCGGCGAGCGGACCGCGGAGGAGGTCAAGATCCAGATCGGGACCGCGCTGCCGCTGGAGCGCGAGCTGACCATGGAGGTCCGCGGCCGAGACCTGATCGCCGGGCTGCCGCGCACGATCCCGATCACCAGCAGTGAGGTGATGGAGGCGATCGAGGCGCCGCTCCAGCAGCTGGTCGCGGCGGTGCGCTCGGTGCTCGAGCAGACGCCGCCGGAGCTGTCGTCGGACATCATCGACAAGGGGATGGTGATGTCGGGTGGCGGCGCGCTGTTGCGGAACGTTGACAAGCTGCTCACCCAGGTCACCGGGGTACCGTGCCACGTCGCGGAGAACCCGCTGAGCTGCGTCGCGCTGGGTACCGGACTCGCCCTCGAACACTACGACTTCTTCAAGAAGTCCCTCGTCCAGCAGATCTAGTTCCGTGGCTGCGGGTCCTGTCACCGGACGAACCTCGCCGGCTTCGCCGCGCGGTGCGCCGCGCGGACTGCAGGCGGCAAGAACCGCCCGGCGCCACCCGCACACCCCGAGACGTCCCGCTGCGACTCGCTCCAAGTGATTGAGCCCGCGTTCGTCGATCTGCATTGCCATACGCGGGCGAGCTTCGATTGCCTGTCGGTGCCGAAGGCGGTGGTGCGGGCGGCGGCGGATCGGGGGTTGACGCACCTGGCGATCACGGACCATGACCGGATCGATGGGGCGCTGGAGGCCCGCGCGGCGGCTCCCCCCGGGGTGACGGTGATCGTCGGCGAAGAGGTGCGGACCCGCGGCGGCGACCTGATCTGCCTGTTCCTCACCGAAGCGATCCCGCCAGGCCTGCCGGTGGTCGAGGCGATCGCCGCGGCCCGCGCGCAGGGCGGGCTGGTCGGGATCCCGCACCCGTTCGATCGGTTGCGCGGGTCGTTGCTGCGCGATCCGGCGATGGAGGCCCTCGCCTCGAGCGTCGACTGGGTCGAGACCCACAACGCCCGGCTGCTCGGTGCCGGCAACGATCGCGCGGTCGCGTTCGCGCATGAGCACGGACTGCCCGGGGTGGCCGTGTCCGACGCGCATTCCATCCTCGAGGTCGCGGTCGCCTACACCCGCCTCGAGGGCGATCCCGGCACCGCAGCCGGCCTGCTCGCGGCGCTGGCCGGCGGGCAGCTCGTCCCGGGACGGGCGAGCTTCCTGATTCGAGCCTGGACCCCCATGGCCAAGCTGGTCCAGCGCGCGCGCGGCAACCGGCGGGTGGCGTGGCAGGCCGGACCGGTCGCGACCGACCGGCGCGAGCTTCCGTGACCGGGCCCGGCTCCAGGCAGGACCATCGGGCGATGGCCGGGGACCCCGGACCGGAGGTAGCGTCCAGCGCGATGGAGATCACCGCCGGGGAGCTCGATTCGGACGGGCG
>JACQEF010000281.1 GCA_016200745.1 Chloroflexota bacterium
ACGATCCAGCCCTTCATGAGCTGGCTTTGGGTGGGAGGACTGCTGGTGGCGTTCGGCGGTCTCGCCGCACTCGGGCCGCGCCGAACAACACGATCGGCACCGAACGAGGCGATCGAGGCGGCGGGCGTCGAGGGCGTGACGGTCGAGGCGGCAACATGAGCGCCGCTGCGACCCGGCGCCCGAGCCTGCGGCTCCTGATCTCACTGGTCGCCGGCCTGGTGCTCGTCGGGCTGATCAGCCTCGTCGCCGTCGGATTCACTCGTGACCCGGGGAGGATCGAGTCGCCCCTCATCGGGCGGGCGGCCCCCGGATTCCGGCTCGATTCGCTGGACGGAACCACGATTGACCTGGCCGCGCTCCGTGGCCGTCCGGTCGTCCTGAATTTCTGGGCATCGTGGTGCATCCCGTGCCGCGATGAGGCGCCGCTGCTGCGGGCCGCCCAGGAGCGCTACGCCCCACGCAACGTGCGATTCCTCGGCATCGTCTATCAGGACAGCGCGGCAAGCGCGCAGGCTTTCGTCGTTCGTTACGGGATCGCCTATCCGTCGCTGCTCGATCCCGACGGTCGGACGGCGCTCGACTACGGGGTCTATGGCATCCCCGAGACGTACTTCATCGCGGCCGACGGGACGATCCGCGCCAAGCAGATCGGACCGCTCGACGCCACCTCCCTCGACCGGCAGATCGAGCAGGCCCTCGAGTGAGGTCGTCGGCGCGAACGGCGTTGCACGGATCGGTGGATTCGGTGCTCCTCGCGGCGGTGCTGCTCGTCGTTGCAGCCGCGCTGCTGTCGACACTCGGACTCGGGCCGCCAAGCCCGGCCGAACGCGAGCGCCGCCTGGAGTCCGAACTGCGCTGCCCGGTCTGCCAGGGCCTCTCGATCGCCGAATCGCCCGCCGCGCTGGCCCGTGAGATGCGCGGCGTCGTCGCCGAGAGAGTGGCAGCCGGGGCGAGCGACGCCGAGATCCGCTCCTACTTCGTCCAGCGCTACGGCCAGTGGATCCTCCTTGTGCCCGACGATCGAGGCACCAATCTGGTTCTATGGGCGTTCCCCGGGCTGCTGTTCCTCGGCGGGGCCGGTGTCATCGTCGCGCGGGCACGCCGGCGAGGGCGTCGCCTTCCTTCCGAGCCGGGTGGTTTCGCCGGCAAACGGCCGAGTCGGCTCGCGCTGGCGACCACGTCCGCCATCATCGTCGCCGCCATCGCCGTCCCGCTGGCTGTCGCGCTCGGACCGCGCTCCGCTGGAGCCGAGATCACCGGTGGCCGGACGGCGGTCCAGGCCGCTCCGTCCCTCGATGACCTCGCGGCGCGCGCCGCTGCCAATCCCGGCGATACCGGCACGCTCGTGGCACTCGGCGATGCCTATGCCGGGTCCGGTCGTGCGGGGGACGCGGCAGATGCGTACGGCCGCGCCCTGAAGATCGAACCTGATGATGTCGGCGCGCTCGTGGGCCTGAGCTCGCTGCTGCTTGGCGCAGGCCGGCCCGACGGCGCGCTCACGCTCCTGAACCGGGCCGTCGCGGTCGCGCCGGCCCTGCCCGACATCTACCTGCTGCGATCGATTTCCCGCTACCAGCTGGCCGGAGCCATGACCGTGGATGCCCGCGCCGACGCCCTCCGGTTCCTCGATCTCGCCCCCAATGACCCACGTCGCACGCTGGTGGACGAGCTCCTCGCGGCTCCCGGTCCGAGTTTCGTGCCGTGAGCCTGGTCGTCGCCTTCCTGGCCGGGCTCGTGTCGTGCATCTCCCCGTGCGTGCTGCCGGTCATCCCCGTCTTCGCCGGCTATGTTGCGGGAGGTTCCCTGCAGTTGGCGGTCGTCTGCGGCGCGCCTCCTCCGCGTGTGGCCGGCGGCTCGACGTGGCGCGCGATCGGGTTTCTCGTCGGCTTCCTCGGCGTCTTCGTCCTGCTGTGGGCGTCCCTCGGACTCGTGGGGTTCTCGTTTCTCCAGGCGGTCCCGATCCTGCGGCAGGTCACGGGGGCCCTGGTGGTCGCGATGGGGCTGCTCATGATCGCGGGCCGCCACCCGATGCTCGGGCTCGCGCGCTGGATTCACCCGGCACGCACCGGCGCGCCCGTGCTCCTGGGCGCCGGCGTGGCCGTGGGCTGGACGCCATGCATCGGCCCGACGCTCGGGGCAATCCTGACGATGGCCGCCTCCGGGCCGTCGGCCACGGTCGGCACGCTCCTCCTGGTCTTCTATGCCCTTGGGCTCGCCGTGCCGTTCATGGTCGTGCTCCTCGCCTATCGCCGGTTCGGCCGTCTGGCGCGCTGGCTGGGGACGTATCGCAGACCGGTCGACATCGTGACCGGCGGTCTCGTGACCGCGGTCGGCCTGCTCGTCTTCACCGGCGCGTTCGCTCGGCTGGCCGGGCTTTTCAGCTTCGGGATCGTCTGATGAGAAGGTGTGCGGTCGTGTCCGCGAGCCTGGGATCGCTGCTTCTGGAGACGTTCTGCTGCGCCCGGCGCAGGGGGACAGCCTCAACCTGCGCGGTGCCTACCCGGAGGTGATGGGCGGCTTCGCGGGCTCGGTAGCCGTCATCGTCGCCGCGGCCGTCATCGCCCTCACCGCATGGACCACCGCCGACGCAGTCGCGTCGGTCGCCATCGGGCTGTTGATCCCGCCCCGCACCTGGGATCTCCCAGCGCCATTGGTCTGCGTCGCTGGAGGAACGGACCGACGGCTCGATGACGACTGTCGTCGCACCACGTCGGCCTGCCGGGATCTCGATCCAGTCGTCGGCCGCTCCCGAGGTACTGACCAGCCTTCCGCACGCGGCCGGTGGGCCGCGGGCGAGCGCCCAGCCGACCACAGGCCTGCGGCCCGGCGATCAGGCTTCGGAAGCAGGAACCGCGGTTCCCGGACGGAACCATCGCCGGTCAGGAACCCGCAGGGACCGCCCTCGGCTGGCCGGACGCCGCCGATCGACCGGCGGCGCGCGGGCTGAAACGACGCACGTCGTAGCCCGCGGCCTCGACAGCGGCGCGCAGCCCATCGAGGTCGACGACTGACGGGTCAAAGCGTACGAACGCTGTCTCCGTCGCGAGGTTTGACGTTCGCCTCGGCGATGCCTTCGGTCCTGCGCAGGTACCGCTCGATCCGGTTCACGCACGAGGCGCAGGTCATCCCCTCGATCGGGAAACGGACCCCGGCGGCCGTCGTCGTCTCAATGGTCACGGCCGGCGCTCACATCGACGGAACATACGACGGGTCGAGGTAGCGCTCAGGGTCCTCGTCGAACTCGAGCTTGCACCCCTTGCCGCAGAAGAAGTAGTCGGCTTCGTGGTGGCGACTGTGCAGCCCCGTTGACCGCGATACCTCGGGGTCGATCGCCATCCCGCAGACGGGATCGGTGGTCGTGCCCGCACCCGCGCCGGGGTCGTGGCTTTGGCCGACTGCGGGGTGCTCAGGTTCATCGTGAGTTGACGGCCCGATCGCCCATGCCACCGGCAGTCGATCGCCCCATGGAGCCAGGACTGCGTCAGTCAGGACCTGGAACCCGGTGGGAGCGTGCACGTGGCTCTCCGCATCGGGTCCGACCGCGAACTCGTTCCCGCAGCAGCAGCCCTCTGTCGCGGCCGGGCTTCCCCGTCGATAGGTGGTGGCAGGGGTACACCCGCACGGGCAGCTGTAGCCGGCCTTGACCGTGTCGGCCTGGACTGTCTCGGCGGTCAGCTGAAGATCCAGCATGAGGTACGGCCTCGCTTTCTGGTCGGTGGTTCCATACTCCTAGGGAGTATATGAGGCTCAACCCGCTTCGATCAAGTGCGTCCCTTCGGCCGCGGTGGCACGCCTGCAGGCCGCACGTCCGCCCCGCCCTGTGGCCGGACGGCGGACGATGCACGCCCGTTCGCCAAGGGTGCTCGGCCGCATCCTGCAGCGGAGCACCGCGGGAATGCGGGGGACTACCACGGTGCGCTGCCACGGATCCGCGACCCAGGCGCGAGACGGCCGGGATCGCCCCCTGTGCGAAGGGCTCGCTCAGTGCGTCAGACCCGCCGCGCGCGCCTCGAGTGCCGGGGTGTCCAGCAGCACGATTCCGCGTCGTCCCGCAAGGCCGATCAACCCTTCGCGAGCGAGGCCCGCGAGCCGGCGGCTCAGGGTTTCGGGCGTGGTCCCGAGGAAGGACGCGATGTCCTTCTTCGCCATCGGCAGGATCACCATCCGACGGCCGCCGTCGTCGACGGTCGGCTGGTCCAGGAGCCAGGCGGCGACTCGCGTCTCGACCTCCGTGATGGCGAAGGTGGCCAGCATCCGCTCCGCCCGGACGAGCCGTTCGGTCACGCTCTGGAGCATCCGGACCGCGATCCGCGGATACCGCCGGACCAGGTCGACCAGGTCGGCGTGGTCGAGCGTGCAGAGCTCGCTGTCGGCCGTTGCCACCGCCTCGTGGTCGGGTCGTTCGCCGGTGACGAAGGCGGCCTCGCCCACGACGTCGCCTTCGCCCAGCACTCGGACGACCCGCTCGCGACCGTCCGCGCTGAGGTGGCGCATGGCGATGCGTCCCCGATGAACGACGACGAGCCGGTGAAGATCCGACCCGGCCATGTAGACGATCTCGCCGCGCGGCACGTGGACCGGCCGCGCGAAGGCCGCGACCTGATCCTGCTGCCCGGGCGACAGGTCCGCGAAGATCGGGACGCGGGCCACGCAGGAGTGGTGAGTCTCGTTCGGCACGAGCCAAGTGTGCCATCGCCGACTTGACCTGCGTCAAGGCGTTCCTGGCGTGAGCGGCCTACCGTGGCGGCATGCCCGTGCAAGGGCGGTCAAGGATCAAGGAGACCCCGAGATGTTCATCATGCTTGCCGCCGCAGCGATCGCCGCCGCCGGCATCATCGTCCTGTGGCCGCG
>JACQEF010000283.1 GCA_016200745.1 Chloroflexota bacterium
ACCGGCCCTCGTGCCGGCCGGCGTCCGCTGAGGTCAGCCCCGCCATGTCGAAGGAGGTCAGCGTGGGATCCGACGACCGTCAGCGTGAATCGATCGACGATCTCGACGCGCTGCTCGCGTCGCTGCCGCCCGAGATCGTCGCCGCCGTCCACGCGCTGCCGGATCGGGTCTCTCTCATCGAGGTGGTCATGGATCTCGGGCGCCGGCCCGAAGCGCGCTTCCCGGATTCGGAGGTCACGCTGCTCGATCGCGAGATCGTCGAGGCCGACATCGCCTTCGTGGTCGAGCACATCGGGACGTTCGGCGACGACAACCGTGCAGGGATCGAACGGACGCTCCACCGGATCAGTGCGATCCGCAACCGCAACGGCAAGATCGTCGGGCTGACCTGCCGGATCGGCCGGGCGGTCTACGGCACGATCGAGATCATCAACGACTTCGTGGAGACCGGGAAGTCGATCCTGATCATGGGCCGGCCGGGGATCGGCAAGACCACGATGCTCCGCGAGGCGGCCCGCGTCCTCGCCGACAACATGGGCAAGCGCGTCGTCGTGGTCGACACCAGCAACGAGATCGCCGGCGACGGCGACATCCCGCACCCGGCGATCGGCAAGGCCCGCCGCATGCAGGTCCGCACGCCGTCGCTCCAGCACGAGGTGATGATCGAGGCGGTCGAAAACCACATGCCCCAGGTCATCGTCATCGACGAGATCGGGACCGAGCTCGAGGCCCAGGCCGCGCGGACCATCGCCGAGCGCGGGGTCCAGCTGATCGGCACGGCGCACGGCAACAACCTCGACAACCTCATGCTCAACCCGACCCTGTCCGACCTGATCGGGGGGATCCAGAGCGTGACCCTCGGCGACGAGGAGGCCCGTCGCCGGCGGACACAGAAGAGCGTCCTCGAACGCAAGGCGCCGCCCACGTTCGACGTGATCGTGGAGATCCAGGACCGGGAGCGGGTCGTCGTCCATGCGGACGTCGCCGACACGATCGACGCGATGCTCCGGGGCGACCCCGTCGCACCCGAGCTGCGCTGGCGCGACGAGGAGGGGGTGCATCGCAGCCAGGGCCGGCCGCGTCCGTCACCTCGCGAGCAGCTGGGGGCCGAGCGGTTCGCCGGGCTGGTCGGCGCCGGGTCGTCGTGGCGGATGGAGCCCGGTTGGCGCGGCGAAGGGTCGTACCGTGGTGGCTACCGAGAGACCGAGCGCGGGGCCGGGTTCCGTCCGGGCTACCGGCCTGGCGCGTCCGGCGGCTGGCGCCAATCGCGTGGCGGGTCCGGTCGTGAGCCGGCCACGCGCGGCCCCGTCTCGGAGGGTGGCTTGGCAGGCACCCTGCCCGGTGAGAGGTTCGCGTCGCCGCCCGGTACGGGCTGGCCCGGCCAGCATCCGGCCGAGGTCCCGTTCGTGGCCGGCGAGATCGCCGATCGCGGCCCGCTCGAACGCGGCGCCGTGCCCACCGCGGCGGAGACCAGGGCACGCGAAGCCCGCGAGCTGGAGCGCCAGAAGGCCTGGCGCGACCAGGCCAGCCGTGCCCTGACGGCGCTGAAGGCGGAGGAGGGGACCGGTCCGGTCAACGCCGAACTGCTCGAGGACGACGACCTCGACAAGCTGCCGCTGGGTGCCGAGGAGGGTCCCGACGGCGGGACGGTGCTGGTGCCGGGCGGCTCGCCGCTGCCGACGCTGCGGGTGCTGCCGCAGGGGATCAGCCGGAAGCGCCTGGAGCAGGCCGTCCGGGACCTCCAGCTGCCGGTGGTCATCGCCCGGGACGTCGACGAGGCCGACGTCGTGATGACGCTGCGCAACGAGTACAAGCAGAAGACACCGATGCTGCGCGAGGCCGAGGACCGGTCGATGCCGATCTACGTCCTCAAGAGCAACACGATCCCGCAGATGCAGTCCAGCCTGACGTCGATCTTCTCGCTCGAGATCGACCCTCGCGAGGCCGCCATGCGCGAGACCGAGGACGCCATCGAGGCCGTCCTCCAGTCGTCCGAGGCCGTCGAGCTTTCGCCGCAGAACGCGTACATCCGGCGGCTGCAGCACCAACTGGCCGAGCGCGCCAACCTCCTGTCGCGATCGCGCGGGCGCGAGCCGTACCGGCGGGTGCGGCTCTACCCGGATGCGGCGAGGAGCGGCTGGCGCTGACCGAGTTGGGGGCCAGCGGGATACGCGGATCGGCAGGCTACCGGATCGGCGCCGGCGGTTGGCGCTGCAGCTTCCCGATCGTCAGCTGGGCTTCTCGACCTTGTTTGACGGGTCGTTGACGTTCGTGACCTCGATGGCGAAGTTCGCGTCGTTCGGGAACCCGGTCATCTCCCAGGCGATCAGGTAGCCCGCATCGGCGACCCAGACGTCGATCGCCGCGCCGGCCGGCATGGCCCCCGCGGCGCCGAGGAACGAGGTGGAGTCGATCCGGACGTGGTGTGCCTGGACGCCGTTCTTGTCCTCCACGCCCTGGTTGGTCGCGACCTTGGCCCAGTCGAGCTTGGCGTAGGCGCCAAGCATGATGGCGGGATCGAACGCCACCAGGAATGACGTTGCCAGCTGCGACGGGACGCTGTTGAACGCGCCGTCCGCGCCGTCGGCCTGCCAGGCGTCCTTGCCGATGATCACGTACCGGTTGGAGACCTTGCCCTGATCGTCGTAGACGGTGATCGCCTTCGACAGCTCCGGCTTGGTCACGACGACGCTCTCGTACTGCTTGACCCCGCCGACGCTGGTGGAGGTCCGATACGAATCGACGCCGGGGATGGCCCCGGTGAGCGCCTCGAGGTCGAATGAGGGCAGCGCGCCGACCGACGCCTCGGCCGACTCGGCGGGGGCCTCGCTGGCGGGTGCCTCGGATGCCTCGGCGGATGGCGCCTCGACACTGGGCGCGGCGGATGTTCCCGAGCTGGCGGCCGGTGAGGACGAAGCCGTGCTGCCGCCACAGGCCGCCACGAGCAGCCCCGTCGCGACGGCGAGCGCGGTGAGGCGGGTGAGCTGACGAAGATCAAGCATCTGTGTGCCCCCAGGGTGGGCCGGTCGGACGCCGGCGCGAGGCGATGATGGAGCGGCCTGCGCCTCAGTGCAAGTCCCGGAGCGCCTCGAGCGTCCGATCCACCTCGGCCGCCGTGTTGTAGTGGACGAGCCCGAGCCGGAGCACGCCGCCCGACTCCGCCTTGCCGAGCCGCTCGATCAGGCCGGTCGCGTAGAAGTCGCCGTCCCAGGTGAAGATGCCCTGCCGGCCGAGGGCCTCGGCGGCGGCCCGGGGATGGACGTCGTCGATCGA
>JACQEF010000274.1 GCA_016200745.1 Chloroflexota bacterium
CACGACCTCGGTCCCCGCCGGCGCTGATCCGGGTCAGGGCCTCGCCACGGTCCTGGTCTCCAGCGACCAGTTCGGCTCGACGCAGGACGAGTCGGTGATCACGGTCCAGCCTGCCCCGAGCCCGTCGTAGCCGGGACGCCGCTCGCGGGGATCGACAGGCGACCCGCGCGCAGCTACCATCGGCCCATGCCGATGTGGCGCTGTCCGCACTGCGCGACACCCCAGGCAGAGACGGCGCGCTGCTGGGTCTGCCATCGTTCCAGCACCGCCTGCGGGTCCTGCCGCCATTTCCGTCGATCGGTCGCGGCGCAGCTCGGCTACTGCGGGCTGGATCGTCAGCGACGCCCGCTGTCCGGTGATGAGATCCGGGAATGCTGGGAATCCCTCGACGCGCACGGTTCCCCTGGGACACCGGTCCGGCCCACCGTCGGGCCGGCGGCCGGCTGGGCGCTCGAGCCCGGTGAGGATCGAACGCCGGTTCGGTTGCGGGACTTCGTCGAGGTACGGGCCGAAACGGCCAGGTCGGTGGGCCTGATGCACCCAAATCCAGCCGCCGGAGACGATCCTGCAGCGCCCGTGGCCGAGTCGCCGCACAGCCCTGTCGTGCACTCGTCGCCGACCGAGCCGCGCTGGAGCCTCTGGGGAGAAGGCGAAGCCTGAGGCGTCCCGGCGGAACGGGCCGCGGGGGTTCGCCCTGGCTGCGAGGTTCTTGCGCGTGACGCCCGACTCGCGAATCCGCGTTTCACGGTTGGCCGGTTCGGTCGTGTGGCGCCAGGATACGGCGCTGGATCGGCCGGGAACCGGTGCTCGTTGGCCGGATCGGTCGTCGGGCGCAAGAAGGAAGATCGGCCGCGCGGCCGGGGCGGCGTGGGGCCCGGGCCTGCCTTGACCCGGGCCCTGACTCGACCCCGCACGCTCCCTTCTACAGGCCCGAGGGACGTGTCCCGAGCGTGACCTGGAGGGTGACGGGCTTGCCGCCCCGCAGGACCTCGACGCTGACCGTGTCGCCCGGCGAGAACTGGGCAAGCGTCGCGTCCAGCGGGTGCCCATCATCGATCGCCTTGCCGTTGACGCTCACGATGATGTCGCCGTCCTTGATGCCCGCCGCGGCGGCTGGCGTGCCGGGCTCGACGCCCGTGGTCGGGTTCCCGTTGGCGTCGCGACCACCGACCAGCGCACCGTCCTGGACCGGCAGCTTCTCCTCGTCGGCCAGTTGCCGGGTGATGCTGACGAAGCGGATCCCCAGGTAGGGCCGGGTGAGCTTCTGACCCGCAACGGCCTGGTCCATGATCGGCCGGGCGATGTCGATCGGGATCGCGAAGCCGATCCCGTTGCTGTTGCTCGCGATCGCGGTGTTGATCCCCACGACGTTGCCGTCGGCGTCGAGGAGCGGGCCGCCCGAGTTGCCAGGGTTGATCGCCGCGTCCGTCTGGATGAGGTTGGTCAGGGACTCGTTGCCGTCGGTGGTGATCGAGCGACCCTTGGCCGACACGATCCCGCTGGTCACCGAGTTGGAATAGGTCCCGAGCGGGCTGCCGATCGCGATGACCAGTTGCCCGACCTTGAGCGCGTCGGACTCGCCGACCGTGGCGGTTGGCAGGTCCGTCGCGTCGACCTTGACGATCGCCAGGTCGGTCAGCGTGTCGACCCCGTAGACCGAGCCGCTGAGCACGCGCCCGTCGTACAGCTGGACGTCGAACTTGGTGCCGCCCTGGACGACGTGGCGGTTGGTCAGAATCCAGCCGCTGCTGTTGTAGATGACGCCCGAGCCGACCCCGGTCGCCGGGATGACCCCGAGATCGCCGGCCCCGGAGGCACCGGTGACTGTGATGCGGACGACGGCCGGATTGACCTTCGCGGCCACGTTGATGGTCGCCGACGATTCGTCGATCGCGACCGGCTGCGGCGCCCCGACGTTCGTGCCCTGTGCCGTGCTGGCCGGGACGGTGGTCACCGGCCGGTCGAGGGCGCCGCTCGCGCCGAGGGCCAGGACCGTGCCGCCGGAGGCGAGCACCGCGGAGAGGATGGCGGCGCCGACCACCGGGCCGATCGTCCCGCGATTTCGCCGCGAGGGCGGGACGGGCACGACCGGCTCCGTGGTGGGGGCAGGCTCGTACCAGCGCTCCGGGGTGGCCACGGCCTCGGCGGCCGGGTCGCGTGTCCAGTCGGGTCGCGGCTCGGAGACCGGTGTGTAGCGATCGATCGGAGCCCCGGGGTCGGATACGGCGGGCGTCGTGCCCGCAGGCCCATCGTCGGGGCCTGCCGCGTCGGGCGACGGGACGGCGTAGCGCTCGGTGACGGATCCGGGATCGGCGCCATCGAGCTGCGGGTCTTCATGCATGGTGATCGGGTTCCTCGCGAGTGTCGGCCAGGTGGGCCGAGTTGCAGACGGTCAAGCTGGCCTCAGGGTGCGGGATTCGGATTCACCTGCGAGCGTTCGGACGGTGAAGTTTCCTCCACGTTGCCGATTGCCGCCGCGCGCGCCTCGGCCGCGGCGGCCGACGCCACGTCCGCACGCTCGGCGGCGGGGGTGCCGGCGACCAGCCGCGGGTCGCGCGGCAGCGTGACCGTGAAGCGCGAACCGCTTCCGACGCGGCTCTCCACCACGACCCGGCCGCCGTGCATGTCGACGATCGATCGGACGATGGCGAGCCCGAGCCCGCTGCCGCTGCCGCGGGCCTCGTTCGCGCGGGAGCCGCGGTAGAAGCGTTCGAAGATGTGCGGCAGCTCGGTCGCATCGATCCCGACGCCCGTGTCGGTCACGTCGATCCGGGCGCCGTCGGCCGTCGCGGTCACGTCGACCGTCACCGCGCCGTCGCGACCCGTGAACTTCACGGCATTGGCCACGAGGTTGGCAACGACCTGGCCGATCCGCTGCGGATCGTGGCGGAGCCGGATCGGGGCAGACGGCAGGTGCAGCACCAGGCTGACGCCGCGCCGCTCGGCGGCGGCCGCGTTCTGCTCGACCGCCGACTCGACCGCGGCGCGGAGGTCGTCTGGCCGCAGGTCCAGCAGCACGAGGCCGGAATCGAGCTTGGACAGCTCGAGCAGGTTCTGGGCGAGCCAGTCGAGCCGCTCGATCTGCTGCCCGCTCGATTCGAGGAACTCGACGCGCGCGCCCGGGTCCTCGGCGGCGCCTTCGCGGAGCAGCTCGTTGAACGTTCGCAGCGCGGCGAGCGGCGTGCGCAGCTCGTGCGATACGTCGGCCAGGAAGTCGCGGCTGCGGTCGCGATCGCGGCGGATGATCTCGACGCTCTCCTCGACCCGGTCGGCCATCGCGTTGAACTGGAGCGCCAGCTCGGCAAGCTCGGATGACCCGGCCCGGACGTGGCTCGGCGGGACGCGCCGGCTGAGATCGCCCTCGGCCAGCCCGCGGGAGGCCTCGGTCAGCCGTCGGAGCGGAGTCGTGAACCGGCGCGCCATGGCCGTCGACACGACGACGCTCAGCGCCAGCGCGAACAGGGCGATCGCGGCGAGCAGGCCGGTCACGTTGGCGAGCGCGGTCGCCCGGAACGTGTACGGGTTGGCGAGCGTGATCCTGACCGCGTACGGCTGGAACAGCGTGCCCGCCGAGTACCAGCCGGAGACCACGGCACTGCGCTCCTGGGTCTGCCCGGCCGCGGCGGGTGCCTCGAGCGCGATCTGGATCGGATCGTCGGCGGCGGGTACCGGGACGAGCTCCTCGCCCGACGATTCGAGATGCCCGAACTGGATGGTGACGTCGGCCTGGCCGAGCCGGTCGGCGATCACCCGCTGTTGGTCCCGATCCGACAGCGCGGCGACGACCGCCGGGTTGACCACGTTGTCCACCCCGACGACGGGCTGGCCGTTCGCCGCGCCCCGGGCCAGGCTCTGGACGTAACTGCTGACGGTTTGCGAGCGCTGCTCGAGGTCGGTCGTCTGCTGGCGGGAGAAGTAGTCGTCGAGCCGGTTGAGGACCAGCACCGTGACCAGGACGAGGATCAGGGCGATGACCCCGATGAACGCGATGGTCAGCCGGCCCTGGAAGGTCCTCGGGAGGAGCCGGCGGATCCGGCGCGGCAGGCGGAGCGGTCGAGGCGCTGGCAGCCCCGGCGCACCCTGGCCGGCGGCGCCCTCAGCGCTCGGCGAAGGCGTAGCCGACACCTCGGACCGTGAGGACGAACGCCGGTGACGTCGGGTCATCCTCGATCTTGTCGCGCAGGTGGCTGACGTGGACGTTGATGGTCTTCTCGTCCTGGTCGAGTGCCTCGTAGTCGCGGAGCAGCTCGAGCAGTTCGCTGCGGGTGTACACGCGGCCCGGCCGTGACGCCAGGTGGCGGAGGATCTCGAACTCGGTCGGGGTCAGGCTGATCCGGCGGGTCCCGCGCTGGACGCGCCGCCGCTCGAGGTCGATCAGCAGGTCGCCGTGGCGGATCACCCGGCCGCCGGCCGCATCGGACAGGTCGCCGTACGAGCGGCGCAGCAAGGCCTTGATCCGGCTCATCAGCTCGCGCAGGCCGAACGGCTTGGTCAGGTAGTCGTCCGCGCCGAGCTCGAGGCCGATCACCTTGTCCACCTCGTCGTCGCGCGCCGTCAGCACCAGGACGGGCATCTTGGCCCCGCTCGCCCGGAGGCGCCGCAGGACCTCGAGCCCGTCGATGCCCGGCAGGCGGACGTCGAGCACGACCAGGTCGGGCGCCTGGTGCGTGGCGATGTCGAGGCCTTCCTCGCCGGACCGGGCGATGGCGACCTCGTAGCCTTCCTGCTGGAGCGCGTACTGGATGCCCCGGGCGACGGCGTGCTCGTCTTCGACGATCAGGATGGTGGCGGACACGCGGCGATGCTACACCGCGGCCCCCGACGGCACCGCTCTGGGTCGAGGCGGCCCCTCGTGGTAAGGTACGCGTGCTTCCGGGCGCCTCGCCTTTTCCGGCCCCGCCGGCGAGCCGCGGCCCGGCACCGAACACGACAGACCACCAGAGGTTCCCCATCATGTCCACCGCCCGCGCGACGCTTGCGGCCGAACACCGCGACCTGACCGGCAAGAAGGTCGCTTCGATGCGCCATGCCGGCCGCCTCCCGGCGGTCGTCTACGGCCACGGCGTCGACTCGGCCAATGTCTCCATCGACACCCACGAGTTCGAGCAGCTCCGCCGGCACACCGGGCCGAACGCGCTGGTCGACCTGTCGATCGACGGCAAGAAGCCGCGGCCGGTGCTCATCCACGGCGTCCAGGTCCACCCGGTCAACCGCCGGCCGCTCCACGTCGACCTGTTCCTCGTGCGCATGACCGAGGAGCTGACCGTGGACGTGCCGCTCGTGGCCACGGGCGAGTCCATTGCGGTCACGCAGCATGGCGGGACGCTCCTCCATCCGATGGAGTCGGTTCGCGTCCGCGCCCTGCCCGACCATCTCCCGCAGGTCATCGAGTACTCCGTCGAGTCGATCCTCGACTTCGACACGGCCCTGCACGTCCGCGACCTGGTCGTCCCGGGCGACGTGACGCTGCTGACGGACGGCGACGAGATCATCGCCAAGGTCCAGCCGCCGCGCGTCGAGGAGGAGCCCGTCGTCGCCGAGGCCGCCGAGGGCGAGGCCGCCGAGGGCGAGGCCGCCGAGGGCGGCGCCGCCGGGACCGAGGGCGGGTCCGCCGAGGCCGGCCAGAGCTGACCTTCTCGCCCGGTTCGAGTTCAGGCGCCGGATCGACGCCCGGACGCGAAGACGATCGGGAAGCCCAGTGTCATCTGGCCGGGCGACAGCTCGGCCAGGCGTCGTTCGAGCTCTGCCAGCAGCTGCCTGCGCAGGTCGGGATCGAGCTCCTCGAACAGGCTCTCCTCGTCGAACTTCGACAGGAACCCGATGTAGGACGCCACCGTGAACCGGTGCTCGAGGCGCCCGGCCTCCGCCGTGACCCCCGCGAAGCCGGCCCGCCTGAGCTCGCCCGCCGCGCGTTCGACCGAGGGCAGGTCGCCCGACCGGCCGTCAGGCTCGCGAGCGCCGATCCCGAGGTCGTCGAGCACGTCGTCGAAGATGACGTCTGGCTCGAACGGGCGGTCGTCCTGGAGCCACGAGACGTAGGCGAGCGTTCCGCCGGAACGCAGCACGCGCCGGGCCTCGCGCAGCGCCCGCGCCCGGTTCGGGACGAGCTGGAAGACGAACGAGGACAGGGCGAGGTCGAACGAGCCGTCGGCGAACGGCAGGTCGTCGGCGACGGCGATCTCCGACCGGAACCGCGACCGGGCCTCGCCGTCGAGCTGACGTTCGGCGTTGGCGTCGGCCATCGCGCGCATGCCGGCCGAGGCGTCCACGCCGACGATCGAGGCCTGCGGCCACCGGGCGATCGCTCCGAGCGCCAGCTGGCCGGTCCCGGTGCCGATGTCGATCAGCCGAGCCGGACTCGGCGCAACCAGGGCCGCCACGCGGTCGAGCAGGGACGCCACGGCTGGCGCCAGGACGGGCGCCCACCACTGCGCGTACCCCTCGGCGATCCGGTCGTATCGCTCCGCCTGCTCAGTCACCGACGCATGGTGCCATGCGCCGGGCCGAGCGGGCGGAGCCGTGGCGTGGCCCGGCCGGGCGCTTGCCGCCGGCCCCGCGAGGACCGCGGCCGGCCCCGCGAGGTCAGCTGCCGCTGGCCATGGGCTCGACCGGCGGAGCCGGCGGAGCCGGCGGAGGCAGGATCGCGCCGCGGCGAACCGGCCCGATGCGCCGGAACACCCAGGCGCTAGCCGCCACCAGCACGCCGAGCACGATCAGGATCGGCAGCCACACGATCAGGAACCAGATCCCCGCGTCCGCCAGGGCCTGGAGGATGGAGATCATGCTCGCCGCGGCCTCGTCGACGGCGGCACCCGGGTCCCAGCCCTTGGCCGCGGCCGTCGTGGCCACGATCGGCACGGTGAACCGCGCGGTCAGCGTGGCGTAGCCGGCGCGATCGTTGAGGTCCTTGAGCTGGGCCGTCAGCTCCTCGATCTGCCCGCGCACGCCGGTCAGCTGGGCCTGGACCTCGAGGACGTCGGCGATCTTGGTCGCGCGCTCGGCGATCCCCTGGAGGGCGACTTCGCTCGCCTGCAGGTTCTTGATCCGGGCCTCCAGATCGATGACCTGGCCGGTCACCTCGACGGCCTCGGTGTGCTCGGTGACGACTTTGGTCGTCAGGCCGTTGAGCCCGCGCAGCAGGTCGAGTGCGTCCTCCCAGCGGTCGGCCGGGATGCGATAGGTGATCTCGGCGGACGGCTGGTCGCCGTCGTTGCTCGTGTTGGAGGCCCCGACGTACCCGCCCAGCGCGACGATCCCGTCGCGCGCGGTCCGCAGCGCCTTCGGCACGTCGCTGACCTGGAGATCGATGGTGCCGGTCCGGATGATCTTCGCGTCGTCGCGCGCGCCGATGGCGCCGACGCTCCCGGACGTGTCGCCGGTCTGGCTCTCGGGAGCGGCCGGTGCGGCGCTGGCCGCGGGAGCGACGGCGGCACCGGTGTAGCCGTTGCCGCCGGCGGCTTCGCCGACCGCCGTCGCGCCTTCGCGAGGGCCCGAGGCTGCCCCGCTGCAAGCGATGACCACCAGGGAGATCACGGCGATCGGGATGAGGAGACGGATGGTTCGCATCTGCTGGCCCTCCGAGGGCTTGCGCCGACCGAACGGTCGCGCGGCATCGCGGAGACGCGAAGCCCGATCCGCCAGTTCCACGAAGTACACTCGCGCCGTGGCCCTCCGCCTTCCGTTCCAGCCGCCGCTAGAGCCGATGCTCGCGAAGGCGGTGGACGAGCTGCCGACCGACGACGGCTGGCTGTTCGAACCGAAGTGGGACGGGTTCCGGGCGTTGGTCTTCCGAGACGGCGACGAGGTCTACACGCAGTCCCGGGACCTCAAGCCGCTGGATCGCTACTTTCCGGAGCTGGCCGCGCCCCTGCGCGCCGCGATCCCGGAGCGCTGCGTGCTCGACGGCGAGGTCGTGATCTCGCATGACGGCGCGTTGGACTTCGAGGCCCTGCTGCTGCGCATCCATCCGGCCGAGTCGCGCGTCCGGATGCTCGCCGAGGCCTCGCCGGCAAGCTTCGTGGCGTGGGACCTGCTCGCTCTCGGCGCCGAGGATCTGCGGGCGGTGCCGCAAGGGGAGCGACGGGCGCGGCTCGAGGCGATCCTCGGCGCGGCCGAGCCCCCGGTCCATCTCACGCCGGCCACGCGCGATCGGGCGACCGCCGCGGACTGGTTCCGGCGGTTCGAAGGCGCCGGACTGGACGGTGTGATCGCCAAGCGCCTGGATGGGTCGTACCAGCCCGGCAAGCGCGCGATGCTCAAGATCAAGCACCAGCGCACGGTCGACTGCGTGGTCGCCGGGTTCCGCTGGCACAAGAACGGGCCGGGGACTCACGTCGGGTCGCTGCTGCTGGGCCTGTTCGACGGCGAGGGCACGCTCCACCACGTCGGCATCACGTCGTCGTTCACCTGGGACCGACGGGCGGCGCTCGTCGAGGAGCTCGCACCGCTCCGGGAGAACGCCCTGGACGGCCATCCCTGGTCCGGCTGGGCCGAGTGGGCGGCCGCGCAGGAGGCCAGTGGCCAGCGTGTCCCCGGCGCCACCTCCCGCTGGAACCGCGGCAAGGACCTGTCGTGGGAGCCGCTCCGCGCAGAGCGGGTGGCGGAGGTCGCCTACGACCACCTCCAGGGGACCCGCTTTCGTCACGCCACGACCTTCAAGCGCTGGCGCCCCGACAAGCCCCCGGAGGCGTGCCGCTACGATCAGCTCGAGGAGACCGCGCCGTTCGAGCTCGCCCGGATCTTCGGCGGGAACGGTTGACGGTGCGGCTCGGGCTCGTGGGGGCGGGCGGCGAGATCGTGCTGATCGAACCGGCCTACGATTCCTATCGCCCGATCGCGGAAGCCGCCGGCGCCGCGGTGAAAACGGTGGTGCTTCAGCCGCCGGCGTGGCGGCTGACGGAGGAGGCGCTCGCTGCCCAAGTCACAGATAGGACGCGCGCAATCCTCGTCAACACGCCGCTCAATCCCATCGGCCGGGTGTTCGATGGCGAGGAAATGGCGGCGCTTGCGCGCGTCGTGTTGCGTTCGAATGCGATCGTCATCGCCGACGAAGTTTACGAGCATCTAGCGTTCGACGAGCGCAAGCACATCTCGCCCCTGTCGCTGCCGGGGATGGAGGCGCGCGCGGTGCGCGTGGGTTCGGCTGGCAAGATGTTCTCGCTCACCGGCTGGAAGATCGGCTGGGTGACGGGCGCGGGCCCGCTCGTGGATGTCATCGCCAAGGCGCATCAGTTCATCACCTTCACGACATCGCCGGCACTCCAGGCGGGCATCGCCTACGCACTCGAAAACGAAATGGATTTTACACTTCGCCTGACGGAAATCTTGCAGGCGAACCGCGACGTGCTGGCGGACGGCCTGCG
>JACQEF010000264.1 GCA_016200745.1 Chloroflexota bacterium
GTGGTGGACGACACGGACATCATCTGATGAACCCTTCGTAGTTGCGCATCATCAGCTGCGCTTCGATCTGCTTCATCGTCTCGACCACGACCGACACCACGATCAGCAGGCTGGTGCCACCGAGCCCCAGTGTCCCGAGGTCCGGAATGGCCAGGCCGATGAGGTTCGGGGCGACCGCGACCGTGCCCAGGAAGAGGGCGCCGGCGAACGTGATCCGGGTCACCACCCTGGACAGGTAGTCCTGGGTGGGCCGGCCGGGCCGGATGCCCGGGATGAAGCCGCCGTTCTTGCGGAGCTGCTCGGCGGTCTCGTCCGGCTTGAACGTGAACGCGGTATAGAAGTACGTGAACCCGACGGTCAGCAGGAAGTACAGCGCGATGTACACGAAGGTGCGTGGTGCGAAGAAGTTCACGATCCCCCGGGCGATGTCGGCCACGAGGGTGACCTGCGAGGTCGTGAAGTACGACGCGATCTGCGACGGGAACAGCAGGATGCTCACGGCGAAGATGATCGGGATCACGCCGGCCTGGTTGACCCGGAGGGGCAGGAACGTCTGGCCGCCCGAGTACATCCGTCGCCCCCGGACGCGGCTGGCGTACTGGATCGGGATCCGCCGCTGGCCTTCCTGGATGTAGATGATCACGGCGACCGCGGCGATGGCCATCGCCGCGAACCCAATGAGGATCGTGAAGTTCGGGTTCACCATGAACCCGCCGATCGCCCCGGGTGCCCGGCTGACGATGCCGGCGAAGATGATGAAGCTGATGCCGTTGCCGATCCCGCGCTCCGTGATCAGCTCGCCGATCCACATCAGGGCGATCGCCCCGGCGGTCAGGGTCGCGATCTGGGTCAGCGTCGTGAAGCTGGCCAGGTCGAACGATCCGGTGAGCACGTTCTGCGAGTTGAGCAGGGCCAGGAACCCGTAGGCCTGGAGGATGGCCATCGGTACGGTCAGGTAGCGGGTGTACTGATTGAGCTTGTTGCGGCCGTACTCTCCTTCGCGGCTGAGCGCCTGCAGCGACGGGACCACCCCGCCCATCAGCTGCATGATGATCGAGGCATTGATGTACGGGTTCATGCCGATCGCCACGACCGAGAACTTCGAGAGCCCGCCGCCCGAGAAGAGGTCGAGCAGGCCGACGAGGGCGTTGCCCTCGACGAACGTCTTGAGCTGGGCCTTGTCGATCCCGGGCACCGGCACGGCGGCCAGGAAGCGGAAGACGATCAGGAGCGCCAGCACGTAGAGGACGCGGCGGCGGATGTCCTGCGCCCGGAACGCGTTGAGGACCGAGTCGAACACGGTCAGGCGTCCGCGCCGGGCGCGTCCGTCTCGGCGGCCGCTTCGGAGGCGTCGGGGCTGGTGGTGGCTTCTGTGACCTCCGGGACCTCGACCGTCTCCGCGGCGCCGGTTGTCGCGGCCACTTCGGCTGGCGCCGCGGCCTCGACGGCGGGGGCAGCCTTGACCTTGGCCGGCTTCGCGGGCTTGGCCGCCTTCGCGGCCTTTGCAGCTTCGGCCTCGGCGACGACGGCGGCGGCCTCGGCCGCATCCGCGGTCCGGGCTTCCCGGGCGTCGGCCCGCTTGTCGACCGCGGCTCGTCCGGCGGCGGTGCGCGGTTCTCGCGCCGTCCGCACCGTCTCGCCGTCGACGCCGAGCGCCGGCCGGCTCTCGGTCGGGATCTCGAGGACGTTGACGCTGCCGCCGGCGGCCTCGATCTTGGCCCGTGCCGACGCCGTGAAGGCATCGGCGACCACGAACAGCGGCGCGGTCAGCTCGCCGGCCCCGAGGATCTTGAGCGGTTTGTTCAGCGTCCGAACCAGTCCGACGGCGCGCAGGATGTCCTGGTTGACGGTGATCGGCGCCGCCTTGGATCCCTGTTTGGCCGACGCGTCGGTCTCGAACGCACCGCGCTCGGCGAGCGCCCCGATCGCGCCGACGTTGACGACCTCATACTCGATCTTGAAACGGTTCTTGAAGCCGCGCAGCTTCGGGATCCGCATGTGGAGCGGCGTCTGGCCGCCCTCGAACCACGGCGGGATGGAGCCGCCGGCCCGAGCCTTCTGGCCCTTGGTGCCGCGGCCCGCGGTCTTGCCCTTGCCGGCGGCGATCCCGCGGCCGACGCGGGTGCGCGGCTGGCGGGACCCGTCGGCCGGGCGGAGGTCGTGCAGCTTCATGCCTTCTCCTGGTCGCCGCCCGTGCGGCGCTTGCCCTCGTCCGCGATCTCTTCGACGCTGACCAGGAACCGGACCTGGCGGACCATGCCACGGGTCGCCGGGTTGTCGGTCACCACGCTGGTGCTGCCGATCCCGTGGAGCCCGAGCGCCCGGACGGTCGCCCGATTGCGGGCGATGTGACTGATCGTGCTCTTGACCTGGGTCACCTTGAGCTTAGCGGCCACCGGACACCTCCGCGGCGGGCGCCGGAGCCGGCTGGCCGGCAATCCGGCTGGTCAGCTTGACGCCGCGGCGGGCGCTGAGCTCCTCGGCCGAATGGAGGCTCCGGAGGGCCTCGATCGTGGCCCGCGTGACGTTGACCGGGTTGGTCGACCCATGCGTCTTCGACAGGATGTCGCGCACGCCGGCCGCCTCCATCACGGCCCGGACCGAGCCGCCCGCGATCACGCCGGTCCCCTGCGAGGCCGGCTTGAGCATGACCTTGCTGGCGCTGAACTCGGTGCGCACCTCGTGGGGGATCGTCGTCCCGACCATCGGGATCCGGATGAGGTTCTTCTTGGCGTCCTCGACGCCCTTCCGGATCGACTCGGGCACCTCGCCGGCCTTGCCCAGGCCGACACCGACGTGGCCGGCGCCATCGCCGACGACGACGATCGCGCTGAAGCTGAACCGCCGGCCGCCCTTGACGACCTTGGCGACCCGATTGATCTGCACGACGCGCTCCTCGAGCGCGAGCTTGGTTGGGTCAATCCGTGCCACGTTGGCTCCTTCCGATCAGAAGTCGAGGCCGGCTTCGCGGGCGGCATCGGCGAGCGACTTGATCCGCCCGTGGTACCGGAACCCGGCTCGATCGAATACCACACGCTCGACGCCGGCCGACTTGGCACGTTCGGCGATGAGACGGCCGACGACGGCCGCTTCCTCCGACTTGGTCGCCTTGGAGCCCTTCAGCTCCTTGTCGGTCGTGGAGGCGGCGGCGAGCGTCCGGCCGGACGCATCGTCGATGACCTGCGCGTAGATGTGGTTGAGGCTGCGGAACACCGCGAGACGCGGCCGTGAATCCGTGCCGGCAAGGTGCAGGCGGATCCGGTCGTGGCGCTTCTGTCGCGCGGCGCCGCGGCTGGCAAGCTGTGTCATCGCGTCAGTTCCTTGTCAGTCACGTTACTTCTTGCCGCCGATCTTGCCGGCCTTGCCGGCCTTGCGGCGGATGTACTCGCCGGCGTAGCGCACGCCCTTGCCCTTGTAGGGTTCCGGCTTGCGGGTCGAGCGGACCTTGGCGGCGATCTGGCCGACGAGCTCCTTGTCGATCCCGACGACCGCGAGGCGGGTCGGGTTCTCGACCTCGAAGGTGATCCCATCCGGCGGGTCGATCTCGATCTGGTGGCTGTAGCCCAGGTTGAGTGTCAGCTTTCGGCCGTTGAGCGCGGCCCGGTAGCCGACGCCGGTGATCTCGAGGCCCTTGCGGTACCCGTCGGTCACCCCGACGACCATGTTGTTCACGAGCGTGCGGGTCAGGCCGTGCAGCTGCTTGTGGGTCTTCTGCTCGGTCGGGCGAGTCACGACCAGCGTGCTCTCCTCGCGGCTCAGGGTCATGTCCGGGTGCAGCGCACGGCTCAGGCTGCCCTTGGGCCCCTTGACCGTAACGTTGCGCCCGTCGATCGTCACGTCGACGTTCGACGGGACGGTGATGGGGAGGCGTCCGATGCGCGACATGTCGTCCCGCCTACCAGACGAATGCGAGGACTTCGCCGCCCAGCTGCGCCTGACGCGCCTGCTGGCCGGTCATGATCCCCTGGCTGGTGCTGACGATGACGATGCCGAGGCCGCCGAGCACCCGCGGGATGTCCGTCTTGCGCGCGTACACGCGCAGGCCGGGCTTGCTGATCCGCTTGAGGCCGGAGACGACCGAGACCTTGCCGTCGACGTACTTGAGGGTGAGGCGCAGCACGGCCGTCGGGCCGTCCTGCTCCTCGCGGACGTCGGCGATGAAGCCTTCGTCCTTGAGGATGCGGGCGATCTCTCGCTTGGTCCGCGACGCGGGGACCACGACTTCGGCGTGGCGCGCCCGAGAGGCGTTCCGGACACGAGTGAGCATGTCCGCGATCGGGTCGGAGATGTTCATCGCTCCCCTACCAGCTCGACTTGGTGACGCCCGGCAGCTCGCCCAGGAGGGCTCGCTCCCGGAAGCAGATGCGGCAGAGCGCGAAACGGCGGATGAAGGCGCGCGGTCGTCCGCACACGGTGCAGCGGTGGTACCCCTGCACCTTGTGCTTCGGCGTTCGCTTCGCCTTGGCGATCATCGACTTCTTTGCCATGTGTCTCCCTCCCCGCGCCTACGAGGCGAAGGGCATGCCGAGGAGCTCGAGAAGCTTCTTCGATTCCTCGTCGGTCTTCGCCGTCGTCACGATGCTGATCTCCAGCCCGCGGAGACGGTCCACCTTGTCGTAGTCGATCTCCGGGAAGGCGAGCTGTTCACGCATTCCCAGCGAGTAGTTGCCCCGACCGTCGAACGACTTGCCGGGGATGCCGCGGAAGTCGCGGATGCGCGGCAGGGCGAGCGTGGTCAGGCGATCGAGGAAGTCCCACATCCGCTCGCCGCGAAGCGTGACCTTGGCCCCGATGGAGTTGCCGGTCCGGACGCGGAACTGGGCGATGGAGCGCTTGGCCTTGGTCACGATCGGCTTCTGGCCGGTGATCGTGGTCAGGTCGCCGATCGCCGCGTCGAGCGCCTTGGCGTTGGTGAGGGCCTCGCCGAGGCCGATGTTGACGACGATCTTCGAGAGGCGCGGAACCTCCATCGTGTTCGAGTAGGCGAACTGCTTCTGGAGGGCCGGAGCGACCTCGTTCTGGTAGCGCTCCTGCAGCCGGCTGGTCATGCCTTCACCTCCAGCTGCTGCGAGCAGTGGTGGCAGATCCGCACCCGGCGCCCGGTGTCGAGCGTGGCGTGGGCGATGCGCGTCGGCTTCCCGCAGCTGGGACAGACGAGCATGACCCGGCCGATCGGCAGCGGCTGGGCGATCTCGAGGATGCCGCCCTGGTGGATCTTCGGGGTCCGGTCGGTGGACGACGACGTCTGGCGCGGCTTGGTGTGCCGCTTGGCGATGTTCAGCCCCTCCACGACGACCTGGACGCCACCGGCACCCGAGCCACGCCGGAAGACGCTGCGGGCCGCGCTCGGCGCCGCCGTGCGGCGGATCACGCGCTCGACCGTGCCGCGCTTGCCGGCATCCTTGCCGGCCAGCAGCACGACCGTGTCGCCCTTGCGAATCTCGGGGACCTTGGGACGCCGGGGCTCGGCGATCCGGATGGCCATCACAGCACCTCCGGGGCGAGCGAGACGATCTTCATGTAGTTGCGATCGCGAAGCTCGCGCGCAACCGGGCCGAAGATGCGGGTCCCGCGGGGATTGCCCTGATTGTTGATGAGCACGGCGGCGTTCTCGTCGAACCGGATGTAACTGCCGTCCGGGCGCCCGTACTCCTTGGCCGTCCGGACGACCACGGCACGGACCACGTCGCCCTTCTTGACGGCGGCGTTCGGGATGGCCTGCTTGACGCTGGCGATGATGACGTCGCCGACCCCCGCCTCCGTCTTGAGCGAGCGGCCCATCACCCGGATGCACTGGATCGTTCGTGCGCCCGTGTTGTCGGCCACCTTGAGTCGCGTCTGCGGCTGGATCACGAGGCTGGCTCCTCGTCCGGGGACCCGGCTTCATCGTCGCCGTGGGTCCGGCCCGGGTGGGCCGCGCCGTGGATCGCCTCGGTCGTCTCGAGCTCCTCGGCCACGACTTCGCCCGGCAGGGCGTGATCGCCTGCCCGGGCCACGACCGACACCAGCCGCCAGCGCTTGGTGGCCGACAGCGGACGCGATTCCTCGATCAGGACGGTGTCGCCGATCCTGGCGTCGTTGGTCTCGTCGTGCGCCTTGAATTTCGTGGTCAAGCGGATGACCCGCTTGTAGAGCGGGTGTCGCGCCAGGCGCTCGACGGACACGACGATCGTCTTGTCCATCCGGTCGCTGACGACGCGGCCCGTCTTCGTCTTCCGCTTGCCTTGCACGTTGGGGGTTGCTCCTGTCATCGCGCTACGCCGTCTTTCCGAGCTTGCGCTCGCGCTGGACGGTCAGGATCCGCGCGATCGTTCGACGCGTCGCCGGGATCGTGCTGTAGTCCTTGAGCTGGCGGGTCGACAGCGCGAA
>JACQEF010000265.1 GCA_016200745.1 Chloroflexota bacterium
ATCTCGCACGGCGACACGGCGCGGGAGATCGGCGAGATCCTCGGTCGCTACAACGACGGCATCGCCATCCGGAACGTCGACTGGGGCATCGGCAACGGCTACATGCGCGACGTCGCCGCCGCCAGCCGGGTCCCCGTCCTGAACATGCAGTGCGACCTGTTCCACCCGCACCAGATCCTCGCCGACCTGCTGACCATGCGCGAGAAGAAGGGCGACCTGCGTGGCCGGACCCTGACCGTCAGCTGGGCGTACGCGGCGAGCTACCAGAAGCCGATGAGCGTCCCGATCGACCTGACCATGGCCGGCACCCGCTTCGGGATGAACGTCCGCCTGGTTCATCCGCCGGAGTACAAGCTCGTCCCGGAGTTCGTCGACCAGGCCGCCGAGAACGCCCGGCTGTCCGGCGGCAGCCTCGAGCTGATGGACGACTTCGATGCCGGCTTCAAGGGCTCGGACATCGTCTACGCCAAGAGCTGGGGCCCGCTCCTCGTCGCGGAGAACGACGAGGACGGCGCCGCGATCGGCGCGAAGTACACCGACTGGATCACCGACGAGCGCCGGATGGCGCTGGCCGCCCCCGATTCGATCTTCATGCACCCGCTCCCGGCCGACCGGAACATCGAGGTCACCGACGCGGTCATCGACGGCCCGCATTCGGTCGTGTACGACGAGGCCGAGAACCGCCTGCACGCCCAGAAGGCCGTCATGGCGCTGACGATGCGCTGAGGCGGAACCGCTCGCCGGCGCCCGGAGGTCGTCGCCGGGCCCGGCGGGCCTCGCCCGACGCCGAGTCCCTGGACCATTCGCTGCATGCCGGCCCGAGCGCCGGGGAGAAGAGCAATGACAAGTCCACTCATGGTCGTGGCGATCGGCGGCAACGCGCTGATCAAGGACAAGGCCCATCAGTCCGTACCGGACCAGATGGCGGCCCTCGAGGAGACCAGCCATCACCTCGCCGCCCTCGTCGAGGACGGCTGGCGGCTGGCGATCGGCCACGGTAACGGCCCGCAGGTGGGGTTCATCCTGCGCCGCTCGGAGCTCGCGGCCCATGAGCTCCACGAGGTGCCGCTGGACGTGTGCGGCGCCGACACGCAGGGCGCGATCGGCTACGAGCTCCAGCAGGCGATGGGCCACGATTTCGCCCGGCTCGGCATGGACAAGCAGGCGGTCACCGTGGTCACCCAGGTCGAGGTGAGCAAGGAGGATCCGGCCTTCAGCCACCCGACCAAGCCGATCGGTTCGTTCCTGGACGACGAGATGGCCGCCAGGCGACGCGCCGACGGCTGGACGGTCGTGGAGGACGCGGGTCGCGGCAACCGGGTCGTGATCGCGTCGCCGATCCCCACCCGGATCGTCGAGCTGCCCGCGGTCAAGGTCCTCGCTGCGGCCGGATTCGTGGTCATCACCGTCGGCGGCGGCGGGATCCCGGTGGCTCGTGACGCCGCCGGGAACCTCCATGGCGTGCCGGCCGTGATCGACAAGGACTTCGCCAGCTCGCTCCTCGCGAGCGAGCTCGAGGCCGACGTGTTCGTCATCGCCACCGCCGTCGAGCAAGTCGCGCTCGACTTCGGGAGGCCCGGGCAGCGCTGGGTCGATACGCTCACGCTGGCCGAGGCGAAGCGCTATCTCGCCGAGGGCACCCATTTCGCGGCGGGGAGCATGGCGCCCAAGATCGAGGCCTGCATCTGGTACCTCGAGCGCGGCGGCCGCGAGGCGATCATCACCGACCCGCCGCATCTTCGCGAGGCCGTCCGCGGCCAGGCGGGAACCCACATCGTCCGGGAGGCGCGATCGCAATGACCGCGTCGGCGGGTGCCGGGCGGAACGTTGCGATCGAGCCGGCGGGCGGATAGCGCCATGGCCATCGGAAGCGCCATGCCAGCCAGGGGCGGCGGGTCGCGCGGGCGCGACATCCTCGGCATGGTGCTGGGCGCGTCGCTGCCGGCGCTGGCCGTGGCCGGGGCGCTGCTGATCGGCGCCGTGATGTTGCTGCTCCTCGACGCCGACCCGGTCCGGGCCTACGGCGCGCTCGTGGAGGGGGCGTTCGGCAGCTCGTCCGGGCTCACCCAGTCGCTGGTGAAGGCGACGCCGCTGCTCCTGGTCGGACTGGGGATCTGCATCGCGTTCCGGGCGAGCGTCATCAACATCGGCGCGGAGGGCCAGATCATCCTCGGCGCGGTGGCCGCGACCTGGTTCGCTCTCGAGTTCCGGACCGCGCCGGGCTGGGTCCTCATCCCCGGAGCGATCGGAATCGGGTTCCTGGCCGGGGCGTTCTGGGGGTTCGTGCCCGGCATCCTCAAGGCCCGGATGGGGGTCAACGAGATCCTCACCACCGTGATGATGAACGCGATCGCCCTGCAGTTCATGAACTTCATGATCCGCGGGCCCCTGATCGACCCGGCCGGCGTCTCCGCCGGCCAGTACCTCGCGCAGTCCGAGAAGATCCCCGAGCAAGCCTGGCTCATGCGGCTCGTCCCGCAGACGCTTCTCCACGCGGGGATCTTCGTGGCCCTCGCCCTTGCCGTCGTCACCTACGTCTTCCTGTGGCGCACCACGATCGGCTACCGGATCCGGGCCGTGGGACTGAACCCCGATGCCTCGCGCTATGCCGGGATCCGGGTGCCGGTCTACCAGGCGTTGTCGCTCACCCTCGCCGGCGGCCTGGCCGGCGTCGCCGGTGCGGTCGAGGTGCTCGGCGTCCAGCACCGGCTGCTCGACGGGATCACCAGCGGCTACGGCTTCAGCGGGATCGTGACCGCGCTGTTCGGTGGCC
>JACQEF010000266.1 GCA_016200745.1 Chloroflexota bacterium
ATCTGCGTCATGGACTTCGGGTTCATGGGCGGGTCGATGGGCGCCGTGGTCGGGGAGAAGGTCACCCGGGCCGCGGAGCACGCCCTGGCCACGAGCACGCCGCTGATCGTCGTCAGCGCGTCGGGCGGGGCCCGAATGCAGGAAGGCACGTTCGCGCTGATGCAGCTGGCCAAGACGCTGGCGGCGGTGGAGCGCCTGCGTGGCGCCGGTATCCCGTTCCTGAGCGTCCTGTCCGATCCGACCACCGGCGGCGTGTTCGCCTCGTTCGCCGCGGTTGGCGACGTCAACTTCGCCGAACCGAACGCGCTCATCGGGTTCGCCGGCTCGCGCGTGTCGGCCGGGACGATCGCCCAGGAGCTGCCGGTCGGGTTCCAGCGCTCCGAGTTCCTGTTCACGCACGGCTTCATCGATCGGATCGTGGCCCGTCCGGCGCTGCGCGACGAGCTGGCGCGGCTGCTGCGGCTGCTCCCGGTTCGCCTGGCCGGCGACATCGACGGGACCGGTCCCGCGACCGACCTGGCGGGATTCCGGCCGTTCTCGTTCCTGAGCTCGCTGGCCGAGCGCGTCGGCGAGATCGGCGTGTTCGACGCGGATCACGGCCCCGCCCCACGCCCGACCACGGAGGCAACCGACCCGCGCGATGCCGTCTGGGCGCGGGTGCAGCTGGCACGCAACCTGCACCGGCCACGCACCCTCGAGTTCGTCGCGGCCATGACCGACGACTTCGTCGAGCTCCACGGCGACCGGCTGTTCGGCGACGACGCCGCGGTCGTGACCGGGATCGCGCGGCTCGACGGGCGGCGGGTCGTGATCGTCGGCCAGCAGAAGGGCGCCGACACCGACGAGAACATCCGTCGCAACTTCGGGATGCCGCATCCCGAGGGCTATCGCAAGGCGATGCGGGTGATGGAGCTCGCGGAGCGCTTCGGGCTGCCGATCGTGACCTTCGTCGACGTTCCGGGCGCCCACCCGGGCGCCGAATCGGAGGAGCGCGGCATCGCGGAGGCGATCGCCCGCTCGATCGCGCTCATGACCCGGCTGCGCACGCCGATCGTCACCGTGATCACCGGCGAGGGCGGCTCGGGCGGCGCGCTGGCGATCGCCGTGGGCGACGTGGTGATCGCCCTCGAGAACGCTGTCTATTCCGTCATCTCGCCCGAGGGCTGCGCCTCGATCCTGTGGCGGACGTCCGACGAGGCGCCGACGGCCGCGCTCGCGATGCGGATGACCGCCGCCGACCAGCAGGCGCTCGGGGTGATCGACATCGTGGTGCCGGAACCGGCCGCCGGGGCCCACGTCGAGCCTGCCGAGACCGCCCGGCGCCTCAAGCCGATCATCGTCGACCACCTGGCCGCGCTGGCCGAGCTGCCGATCGACCAGCTCGTCGAGGCCCGCTACCGGCGCTATCGGGCCATGGGGTCCTACACTGAAGCCGAGATGCCGGAACCCACGCTGCCCGTCGCGGGCCGCGGGCTGGGCGATCGATTGCGCGAGCTCCTCGGTCCGGGCCGCCGAGTGGTCAGTGGCGCGGTTCCGAGCTGGACACGTGACGAGCCGCCCGCTCGGGAAGAGGTGTAGCCGTGCCCGACGCGATCAGGTCCGAGGCCCACGAGGCACACGCCGAGGCGAACGCCGAAGGCCGTGCCGTCGATCGCGCCGCCATCGCCGAGTCCATCGGTGAGCTCCTGCCGGCGCTGATCGCCAAGCTGGGCGCCACGGGCCTGGCCGAGCTCGAGGTCCGCCAGGACGCTCTCCGGATCCGTCTCCGCCGGCCGGTCGATGGCAGTGCCTCGCGCGATCGACGAAGCACCGATCGAACGGACCGGGCGGACCGTGGCGATCGTCCGGGCCGCGCCGGCTCGGCCGCCTCGGGCACCTCCCATCCGATCGGCCTGTCGGCGGTCGGTCCGGGTCGCGACGGTCGCGAGGGCGGAGCGCGCGACGACGGGCGAGCGGTCGCGACATCCCCCGCGGTCGGCATCTTCCAGCCCCGCTCGAGCATCCGGGCCGGGACGCGCGTCCGGGCCGGCGATCGGATCGGGACGGTCGACATGCTCGGCGTGCCGCAGGACGTCGTGGCGCCGAGCGACGGCGTCGTCGGCGCCAACCTGGTCGAGCCCGGCGACGCGGTCGAGTACGGCCAGGGCCTGGTCGTCATCGAGTTCGCCTCGGCGACGCCCGGTGCGGACCCGGCCGGATCGCCTGTCGCCGCCGCGGCGGCACCGGCGATGACGGATCGCTGATCGTGTTCCGCAAGATCCTCATCGCCAACCGCGGGGAGATCGCCCTCCGGATCCTGCGGGCCTGCCGCGTCCTCGGCGTCGAATCGGTCGTGGCCTACAGCGAGGCCGATCGCGAATCGCTGCCGGTGCAGCTGGCCGACGAGGCGATCTGCATCGGGCCGGCTGACGCGAAGCGCTCGTACCTGTCGGCCTCGGCGGTCATCTCGGCCGCGCTGGTCACTGGCTGCGACGCGATCCACCCGGGCTACGGCTTCCTGTCCGAGGACGAGAGCTTCGCCGACGTCGTGGCCGCCCACGACCTGACGTTCATCGGACCCTCCGCGGCCGTCCTCGAGAAGTTCGGGAGCAAGGCGGGGACGCGTGAGCTGTTTGCCGCGCACGGCCTGCCGACCATCCCGGGCTCCCACGGCATGCTGCGCGACGAGCTCCATGCCCTGGGCGAAGCGGAGCGGATCGGCTACCCGGTCCTGATCAAGCCGTCCGCCGGCGGTGGCGGCAAGGGCATGCGCATGGTCCGCACCGCGCGCGAGCTCGAATCCGCGCTGCGGGTCTGCCGCTCGGAGGCGAAGGCCGCCTTCGGCGACGATTCGCTCTACCTCGAGAAGTGGCTCGACGAGAACCGCCACGTCGAGATCCAGGTCGCGGTCGACCGCTACGGCCACGGCGTCCACCTCGGGGAGCGCGACTGCTCGGTCCAGCGCCGCCACCAGAAGATCATCGAGGAGGCACCGACGCCGGCGCTGTCCGATGCCGCCAGGCTGGAGCTCGCCGAGCTCGCGTCTCGCGCATCGGTCGCCGCCGGCTACGAGAACGTCGGCACGCTCGAGTTCCTGGTCGATGCCGCCGGAGCCTTCTACTTCATCGAGATCAACTGCCGGATCCAGGTCGAGCATCCCGTCACCGAGATGCTGACCGGCATCGACATGGTGGCGCTCCAGATCCGGATCGCCGCCGGCGAGCCGCTCGGCTTCAGCCAGCCGGACGTCCAGCTGCGCGGGCACGCCATCGAGTTCCGGGTCAACGCCGAGGATGCCGCCCATGACTTCCGGCCGGGCGCCGGCCTGGTCGAGCGCTACCACGCCCCGGGCGGCCCGGGCGTCCGGATGGATTCGCACCTGTTCAGCGGCTACGACGTGCCACCGTTCTACGACTCGCTGCTCGGCAAGCTGATCGTCTGGGGCCCGGACCGGACGACCGCGATCGCGCGGAGCCGTGTGGCGCTCGACGAGCTCGTGGTCGAAGGCGTCGCCACCAACGTCGCCATCCACCAGGCGATGCTGCTCAACGAGACCTTCCTCGAGGGCCGGATGACGACGAACCTCCTCGACCGGGTCGGCAGCGCCGCCTTCCTCGCCGCCGCCGCCCGCGGATGAGCGTGACCGTTCGCGGCCTCGGGATGCACACCTGCACGGAGTTCCTCGCTGGCGGGCGGCCCGACCATCGACACTTGGCGCCAGCGAACCCTGGCGCGCCACCGACCCGGAGCTGCCCGTGACCCAGTCCACCGTCCATACGACCGCCGAGATCCAGGCGCTGATCCCGCACCGCTGGCCGTTCCTGCTCGTCGATCGGATCGTCGAGTACGACGCCGACGCCAAACGGATCGTCGGGCTCAAGGGCGTCACGGCGAGCGAGTGGTTCTTCCAGGGCCACTTTCCGGACCTGCCGGTCATGCCGGGCGTGCTCCAGGTCGAGGCCCTCGCCCAGACGATGGCCGTGTACGTCGCCAGGCAGCCCGGGTTCGGGGACCGCATCGGCCTGTTCGCGGGCATCGACGACTGCCGCTTCAAGCGCGTCGTCAACCCAGGCGACACGCTTCGTCTCGAGGTCACGATGGACAAGCTCGGCGGCCGGTTCGGCCGGGGTCGCGGCGTAGCCAGCGTCGACGGCGAGATCGCCTGCGAGGCGACGCTCAGCTTCATCATCCCGGGGCCGGGGTTGCTCCGATGACCCGGTTCGTTGTCCTGTCGGATGTCCACGGCAACGCCGTCGCCCTGGAAGCCGTGCGCAAGGCGCTCCGCGGCGAGAAGCCGGACTTCGTGGGCATCGCCGGGGATCTCGTGTTCAACGGCCCCGATCCGGCTGGGGCGGTCGACCTGCTCCGCGAGATGGAGTCGGACGGCGCGGTCATCGTCAGCGGGAACACGGACGTCGCGGTGGCCGACTTCGACTACGCGGCCGCGTTCCCGTGGTTCAGCGACGGCGTGCCCGACACCTTCCGGGCCGCCGCCGAATGGGCGCACGACGCGCTCGGCGACGAACGGGTGGCCTGGCTCCGGGGCCTGCCCGCCGAGCGACGCCTGTGGGCCGACGACGGGACGATGGTGGTGGTCTGTCACGCGTCGCCCGGGTCGCAGACGAGCGGCTTCGACCAGTCGCTCGACCCGAGTGTCACGATCGAACGCGTGTCGCGCACGGACGCCCGCGTGATCGCCTGCGGGCACACCCACCTGCCCGAAATCCGCAACCTCGGCTGGAAGCTCATCGTCAACGACGGGTCCGCGGGCTACGTCTTCGACGGCGAGCCCACGGCGTCGTGGGCCCGGATCGACGTCGTCGACGGCGAGGTCCAGGCCGAGATCCGCCGCACCGAGTTCGACGTCCTCGCCGTCGCGAATGCGATCTCGGCGCGAGGCCTTCCAGGCGACGTGTATCGCGCCGCGACGGTGCGCACCGGGAAGCTGGTGCGATGAGCCGGGCCGGCTGGTTGCCATGAGCGACCGACGTCGTGTGGTCGTGACCGGCATGGGCATGGTCACCGCCCTTGGCAACGACCTGCCGTCGACCTGGTCGGGCCTGGTGGCCGGTCGTTCCGGGGTGACCACCATCGACGCGTTCGATCCGTCGCGCCTGACTGCGAGGATCGCCGCGGAGGTCCACGACTTCGATGCCAGCGGCGTCCTCGGCCGCAAGGAGATCCGGCGGACGGACCGCTACATCCAGCTCGGCCTGGTGGCGGCGCGCGAGGCGATCGAGTCGGCCGCCCTGCCCGAGCGCTTCGAAGGCGAGCTCGCGGAGCGGACGGGCGTCATCCTCGGGACCGGTCTCGGCGGCGTGGGCACCCTCATCGAGGGCATCTCCGCCAACGCGCTCCGCGGCCCCGACCGGATCAGCCCGTTCGTGATCCCGATGGGCATTCCGAACATTGGGTCGGGCCAGCTCGCCATCCAGTTCGGGATGACCGGTCCCAACTTCACCACGGTCTCGGCCTGCGCCACGGGCGGCCATGCCATCGGCGAATCGAGCGAGATCATCCGCCGCGGCGATGCCGACGTGATGATCGCGGGGGGCTCCGAGGCCAGCATCTACGAGGCGATCGTGGGGGCCTTCGCCGCCATGCGCGCCGTCTCCACCCGGAATGACGACCCGGCCCGGGCGTCACGGCCGTTCGATCGCGCCCGCGACGGGTTCGTCATCGGCGAGGGGTCCGGCGTGCTGGTCCTCGAGGCGCTCGATCACGCCGAGGCGCGCGGCGCCACGATCTTCGCCGAGCTCGCCGGCTACGGCGCGACGGCCGACGCCTCGCACATCACGCTGCCCGCGCCCGGCGGGATCGGGGCGGTCCGGGCGGCCCGGCGGGCGCTCGAGAAGGCGGGCATGGACGCGACCGGGATCGACCATGTCAACGCCCATGCGACGTCCACGCCGGAAGGCGACCCGGCCGAGCTCCAGGCGATCCGCACGATCTTCGGTGACCGCGCCGAGCAGGTCCCGGTCACCGCCAACAAGTCGATGCTCGGGCATACGCTGGGCGCGGCCGGGGCGATCGAGGCGATCGCCTCGATCCTGACGATCCGCGACGGCTGCATCCCGCCGACCATCAACCTGACCGATCCCGACCCGCAGGCGGCCGGGCTCGACCTCACGCCGAACCGCGTCGCGAAGCGCCGGGTGGATGCGGTCCTGAGCAACTCGTTCGGGTTCGGCGGGCAGAACACCGCCCTCATCCTCCGGCGGTGGGACGGATGACCGACGACCTGGCACCGGGAGCCGGGACTGGCCCGGCGACGGTCGATCCAGCCGACGCGGCCACCGGCGGTGATGCCGAGCTGCTCGGGCTGATCGATCGCCTGGCCGAGCTGCTCCACCGTTCGGACCTGCTCGAGCTCGAGGTGGAATCGGGGGGCACCGGCCTGATCCTGCGCAAGGCCGTCGCCCAACCCGTGGCGATGTCCTCGGCCGCGCCGTCGCCCGAGTCCGGCACCGAGACCGCCGCGCATCCCGACGGCCAGCCGGCAGCCGGCGCCGCGCCTGTGCCACCCGCGACGCCGTCAGTCAAGGCGCCGCTCACCGGGATCTTCTACGCGTCGCCCGCGCCCGGCAGCGCGCCGTACGTCCAGGCCGGGGGCGAGGTCGCCGTCGGGCAGGTGATCGGCCTGATCGAAGCCATGAAGCTGTTCAACGAGATCAAGTCCGACCTCGCCGGACGGGTCGTCCGAGTCCTCCCGGAGAGTGGGGCCCTGGTCAAGGCCAAGCAGCCGCTGATTGAGGTGGAGCCGCTGTGAGCACGCCCGTCCGTCACGCCCACGTGACCGGCTGGGGCCGGTACGCGCCGTCGCAGATCCTCACCAACCACGACCTCGAGCGCATGGTCGACACCTCCGACGAATGGATCCGGACGCGCACCGGGATCCGCGAGCGACGGGTCGCCGCCGCCAACGAGACGACCGCGTCGATGGCCGCCGTCGCGGGGCTGCGCGCGATCCGGACCGCGGGAATCGACCCGGCGGAGATCGACCTCATCCTGCTGGCCACCCTCACGCCCGACTACTGGATGCCCTCGACCGCCGCCCTGGTAAAGGAGGCGATCGGCAACACGAAGGCCGCGGCCATGGACGTCTCGGCCGCCTGCTCCGGGTTCGTCTACGCCTTCGCCACCGCGCAGGCGTACGTGACGAGCGGCATGGCGAAGCACGTGCTCGTGATCGGTGCCGAGCTCCTGACCCGATTCCTCGACTACACGGACCGCAACACCTGCATCCTCTTCGGCGACGGCGCGGGGGCCGTGGTCCTGTCCGCCTCGGACGAGCCCGGCGGCGGGCTCGGGATCGAGATGACCACCGAGCCCCAGGGCGCCTACATGATCTGGTTGCCGGCCGGCGGC
>JACQEF010000269.1 GCA_016200745.1 Chloroflexota bacterium
CCGAGCTCGAACGCCTGCGCGGTCTGGACGCCGAGCGAGCCCGGCGAGAGCGCGAGGACGCCGCCCTGCTCGGCGAGGTGGCGGCGAGCGCCGCGCGGCTGTCGACGGCCAGGCGCGCCGCGGCCGCCGATCTCGCGGCGGCCGTCAACGCCGTGCTCCAGCAGCTCGGCTTCCCGCCGGACGTGTTCGAGGTCGGCCTGGGTCGCCGGGCCGCCGGCCGTGACGAGCCCGCGATCGAGCTCGATGGCGACGCGGTCGCGTTCGATGCCAGCGGCGCGGACCAGGTCGTCTACCGGCTCGCGCCGAACGCCGGCGAGCCGGCTCGGCCGCTGGCCCGGATCGTGTCCGGCGGCGAGCTGTCTCGGGTCGCCCTGGCCATCAAGCAGGTCCTGGCCGAGGCCGACCAGACTCCGATCCTCGTCTTCGACGAGGTCGACACGGGGATCGGCGGCCGGAGCGCCGATCCGGTCGGCCGGAGCCTGTGGGCGCTGGCTCGCCGTCACCAGGTGCTCTGCGTGACGCACCTTCCCCAGATCGCGGCCCACGCCGACGCGCAGTACCGGATCACCAAGCGCGAACGCGACGGCCGCACGGTCACCGGGATCGAGCGGCTGGACCGCGAGGGCCGGATCGTCGAGCTCGCCCAGATGCTCGGCGGCGATGCCGGCGGGCCCACGACGCTCGCGAGCGCCCGGGAGCTGCTCGACCGCGCCGAGGCCTGGCGCGCCGGTGTCGCCCAGGCCGGCTAGCGGGACCCCGTGATCGAGCTCGACCGGGCGATCGACGAGTATCTGACCTACCTCGACGTCGAGCGGGGCCTGTCCCCCGCGACCGTCCGGGCGTATCGCGCGGATCTCACCGACTTCGCGGCCTCGCGCGGTGCGGCCGGGGGCTGGGCGAGTTCGCCCGACGCGGCGATCGGCTACCTGGCCGCGCGGACCCGACGGGGCCGGCCGCGCGACCCCGGGCTGGCACCGAGCAGCCTCCGGCGCCGGGCGGCCGCGCTCAAGGGCTTCTATCGGTTCGCCTACGGGGAAGGGCTGATCACGGGCGACGTGGCGGCCCACCTCGACCTCCCCCGACCGTCACGCCTGCTGCCCGAGACGCTCACGGTCGCGGAGACCGAACGCCTCCTGGAGGCCGCCGGCGACGAGACGTCGGCGCAACCCCGCGGGCTGCGCGACCGGGCCCTGCTCGAACTCCTGTACGCGGCGGGGCTGCGGGTCAGCGAGGCGATCGGCCTCGACGCCGACGATCTCTCCACCGACGGCGCCTTCGTCCGGGTCATTGGAAAGGGAGACAAGGAGCGGCTCGTGCCCGTCGGCGACGTCGCGCTCGACTGGCTGGCGCGCTGGATGGGCGGTCCGCGGGCGACGTTGCTCGGCATCGGGCACGTGGCGCCGATCCGCGGCGGTCCGCTCTTCGTGGGCGACCGTGGCGGACGGCTGGCCCGGCAGCAGGCGTGGGCGTCGGTCAAGCGCGCGGCCATCGGCGCCGGGCTGGCCGACCGTGTCAGCCCGCACACGCTCCGCCACTCGTTCGCGACGCATCTGCTCGAGGGCGGAGCCGACCTGCGGGTCGTCCAGGAGTTGCTCGGTCATGCGAGTATCTCCACCACACAGCTCTACACGCATCTCACCGGGGAGCGCATCCGGGACGTCTACAGCCGGGCCCATCCACGGGCCTGAGGGAGGCCTGGACACCATGAGCTACGCGGACTCGTTGCTCGCGACCGGCGAGCGGGTCATCCATCGCGAACGCCAGCACTGGCTGGTGCTGGTCTGGGGTGCGCGATTGCCCCTCGTGGGGATGGTGCTCGGGCTGGTGCTGCTGATCGTCAGCTCGGCAGTCGGCGACCCACTGAAGCAGCTCGTCTTCTGGGCCGGCGCGGTGCTCTTCATCGGCGGGCTGGCCTTCCTCGCGTGGGCCACGCTGCGCTACCTCAACCAGGAGTACGTCCTGACCAACCGGCGGGTCATCGAGGTGGCGGGCGTCGTCAACAAGCGGTCCACCGACAGCTCGCTCGAGAAGATCAACGACGCCATCCTCACCCAGTCGATCTTCGGGCGGATGCTCGGGTTCGGCGATCTCGAGGTCCTGACCGCTTCGGAAGCGGGTATCGAGCGCTTCCGGATGATCGTCAACCCCATCGGCTTCAAGAAGGCGATGATGGACGCCAAGCACGAGTACGAGCAGGACATGTCCGGCTCGTTCCGGGCGCCCGGTCCGCCGATCCGCGAGGTCCCAACCAGTGCGCCCGAGCCGGTGGTGACGCACGAGGAGGTGGTGGCCACCGAGGCCGAAGTGGTGGCCCCGGCGCCACCGGTGGCCGCGGCGGTGCAGCGGGCGCCCGAGCCTGCGCCACCCCAGCCCGCGCCGAAGGCCAACCCCGACGAGATCACCAGGACCCTTGCCAACCTCGCCGACCTTCGCGATCGGGGCGCGATCTCGGTCGACGAGTACGAGTCGAAGAAGGCGGATCTGCTCGGCCGGCTGTAGGGATGTGGACGCCGGCCCGCCCGGGAGGCTGAGCGCGGCTACCATACGCGGGACCCTCAGCAGCGTAGGTGCCGCGTGAACCAAGACCAACTTGTCGCCGCCATCATCGTCGTGGCGATCATGCTGCTCGTCGGACTGCCCGTCCACGAGTTCAGCCATGCCCTCGCGGCCTTCCGGCTCGGCGACGGCACGGCCAAGCTGTTCGGGCGGCTGACGCTCAACC
>JACQEF010000270.1 GCA_016200745.1 Chloroflexota bacterium
AGCCATCACCCCTCCCGGGTGATGGCGCGAGCGATCCGTCGCGCGTGCTCTCGATAGGCGTCTTCGAAGAGATCCCGCGAGCGATCGGCGCCTACGACCGACGCTCGGGTGAGGACAGCGGGCATCGACCCACGCTGGACGAGGAGCTGGGCGGTGCGCACCTTGATGGCATTCACGATGGCGACGGCGGCGATCGTCGAACCAGGGCCAACCGGCACGTCCAGACCGTCAATGGGTACCAGGGCGTCGGCGTGCGGCGTGCACAGGTCGATGACCAGGTCGGCCTCGTCGAGCAGGCGGCTGCCAACGGTCGGGTCCGGCTCGTCCGACATCGACTGCTCGATCGACGTGACCGCGATGACCCGGACGCGGCGCCGGCGCGCTCCGCGCGCCATCTCGACCGGGACGGCCGACAGACCGCTGGCGGAGAAGACGATCATCACGTCCCTGGAGCCGAAGGTGAAGTTCGACAGGATGACCTCGGCCAGGCCCGGGACGCGCTCGATGAACATCGCCTGGCGCTGCCCGTTGGCGCCGACGACCTGCGTGTGGAAGGTCATCGACAGCTCGACGATCGGGTTGAAGCCCGGGTACGAGCCGTACCGCGGGAACATCTCCTCGACCGGGATCCGCGAGTGACCGGTCCCGAACAGGTGAACGAGGCCGTCGCCGGCAATCGCGTCGGCGCACCAGGTGCTCGCGTCTTCGATGGCGCCGGCCTGCGTCTCGGCGATCCGGCCGAGCACCCGGCCGGCCTCGTGGAACCAGGTCGCCGACGCACCCGCGAGCGCGGTCACGCGCTCAGGCCCGCGAGTGACGAGGTCGCCCGCGCTACGAGCGGCTCGTCGAGCGTGACCGGCTCCCAGTGCCCGCTGCGCATGGACCGGTACGCGGCGTCGAGGATCGCATTGACGACATACCCGTCGCCGAACGTCTCGGTCGGCCGGCGGCCGTCGCGGAACGCGCCGACAACGTCGGCCATCATGAGGTCGTGGCCGTGGACGCGGACCTCGTCCGGGACCGGGAAGACCCAGCCGGTGTCGGCGTCGGCCTTCTCCACCAGGTACCCCGACGGGCGCTCGATGAACGCCTTCATCGAGCCGACGCTGATGTCGACGACCGCCCGCCCGGCGTCGCCCCACGCCTCGAAGCGGCCCTCGAGGCCGCCCTTCGACGACCACGACACGTCGCAGCTCGCCGCCCTACCGTCGGCGAACCGGATGATCATCAGGGCGTTGTCTTCGCCCGTGGTCCGGTCGCGATGGACGAGCGTGTCGCCCCAGGCGAACACCTCGGTCGCGGGAAGCTCCTTTCCGAACAGGAAGCGGGCGACCTCGGTGCCGTGTGACGCCATGTCGAGCAGCGCGCCGCCGCCGGCCACCTCGGCGTCCCAGAAATGCGCGGCATGCGGACCGCTGTGGCCCTCGCGCGCGCGGACGGTCGTCAGCCGTCCCAGGGAGCCCGCGGCGACCATGTCGCGCAGCCGGAGCAGGTCAGGGTTGAAGACGACGTTCTCCAGGTAGGCGTGGAACACGCCCGCGTCGGTGACCGCCCGCAGCATGTCGGCCGCCTCCGCCGCGCTCCGGCCGAGCGGCTTCGTGCAGGCGACGCCCTTGCCGGCGGCCGCAGCTCGCAGCACCGCCTCGCGATGGAACTGGTTTGGCAGCGACACCACGACGAGATCGACGTCGGGATCGGCGCACAGCGCCTCGATCGAGTCGTGCGCCCGGCTCCCAAACCGCTCCGCGAACGCCGCACGGCGCTCCGCGTTCCCGTCGGCGTGGGCGACGACACGGGCGCCGTCGACGTAGCGCAGCCCGAGGGTGTGGAACTCGCCGATAAAGCCCGTGCCGAGCATCCCGACGCCGACGTGGCGCATGTCAGTAGCCCATATCGCTGCCGGACGCGACCGGGACGGTCCCGCCACCGGCCTTGCGCGCCCGGAACTCGTCGATGATCACCTTCGTCGCGGTCGCCCCGATCCGGGTGGTCCCGAGGGCCATCACTTCGAGCAGGGCGTCGAGTGTCCGGACGCCACCGGCCGCCTTGATCCGGACGTGCGGCGACGTGTTGGCGCGCATCAGCCGCAGGTCGTCGTGCGTCGCTCCGCCGGGCGCAAACCCCGTCGAGGTCTTGACGAAGTCGGCGCCGGCGGCCTCGGTCAGGTGGCAGGCGCGGATCTTCTCGTCGTCGGTCAGGTAGGCGTTCTCGAAGATGACCTTCACGATCGCGCCGGCCGCGTGCGCAACCTCGACCACCGCGGCGATGTCCGCCTGGACGTCGGCGTCGCGCCCGGACTTGAGCGCCCCGATCTGGATGACCATGTCGAGCTCGGTCGCGCCGTCGGCCAGGGCCTGGCGGGCCTCGAACACCTTGGTCGCGGTGAGGTGGTTGCCGTGCGGGAAGCCGATCACCGTGCCGACGGCGACGTCGGTCCCCTCGAGGATGGCCCTGGCCCGACGGACGTCGGCCGGCCGGACGCAGACCGACGCGACGTCGTACTCGGCCGCGAGCCGGCAGCCGTCCTCCACGAACCGGTCGTCGAGCTCCGGTCGCAGCAGCGAATGGTCAATGGTCTTGGCGATGTCCCGCTCCGTGAGCGCATCGATGGTGAGCATCAGGACTCCGAACTCAGCGGTTGCGGGGTAGCCACAGGCGCGCGTCGCCGGCGGCGTTCACTTGCAGTAGGGCCGCAGGACGTCCCTGGCGATCAGGAAGCCCTGCTTGACCTTGGCGTCGGTCCCTTCGAACCGGCGATCCTCGTGCTCGATGATGCAATCGCCCTCGTAGCCGGCCCGGTACAGCTCGGAGAAGACCACGGTCCAGTCGACCTCCCCGAGACCGGGGATCCGCGGGATCTGCCAGCCCATCCCCATCGAGAAGATGCCGCGCTCGTACAGGCCGTCCCGGTCGATCATCAGGTCCTTGGCCTGGTAGTGGAGGACGTGCGGCCCGAATTCCTTGAGGAAGCGGCCCATGTCGATCATCTGGAGGACCAGGTGCGACGGGTCGAAGTTGAGCCCGATCGTGTCGCCCCACTGCTCCAGGATCCGGCGCCACATCCGGGGGGTCGTGGCGATGTTGTGCCCGCCCGGCCACTCGTCGTACGAGAACAGCATCGGGCAGTTCTCGAGGGTGAGCTTCCGGCCGTGGTCACGGGCGAAGGCCACGATGTCGGGCCAGACCCGAAGCGCCTCGTCCCAGTTCTGATCCTGGCTCTTCGCTCCGTCGCCACCCATGAACGTGTTCACCAGCGGGACGTCCATCTTCTCGGCCGCGGTGATCACCTGCTTCAGGTGGCCGATGACCTGCTCGCGGTGCGCCGGGTCGGGGTGGAGCGGGTTCGGGTAGAACCCGAGCCCCGAGATCGACAGGCCCCTGGACGCGATCTCGCCGACGATCTCGGTCGCCTGGGACGCCGACAGGTTCGCCACGTCGATGTGGCTCGTGCCGGCGTAGCGGCGGGTCGGGCCGCTCGTCCGCGGCCAGCACGCGATCTCGAGCACCTCGAAGCCGCTGGCGGCGCTCCAGTCGGCGACCTCCATCAGCGGCGTTTCGGAAAATGGCGCGGTCAACAACCCGAGCTTCATCGAGTCGCCTCCAGGGCGTGGGTGGTGCCGGTCCCCGCCGGCGTGCGGTCGACGTCGATCCAGCGGCCCTGACGGGCGCTCTCGGCGATGGCGTCGCCGACCAGCATCTCGTCATGGCCGTCGGCGAACGTGGCGTAGGGCGGCCGGTCGGCCGGATGATCGGCGAGGACGTCGGCGTAGACGGCGCGGAAGAGCGCCCCGAACGTATCGCCGAAGCCCTCGACGTGACCGGCGGGCAGGGAAGATGCGGTTCGCCCGGCGGCGCCCATCAGGGCCGGGTTCCGAAGCAGGATCTCGTTCGCGCGCGCGCGGTGCCCGATCCACAGGTGGTCCGGCGTCTCGGAATCCCAGGCGGCCGCGCTCGTGGAGCCGTCGATCTCCCACTGGAGCGAGTTCTTCCGCCCGGCGCTGATCTGCGAGACCGCCAGCGCGCCGCGTGCGCCGTTGGCGAAGCGCAGCAGGATCGACGCGACGTCCTCGGTCGCCATCTCGCGCTCGACGGTGTCCGTGGCTCGCTCGGTCGAGAACGTCTCGACCGGTCCGCGCGGTTCGGCGCGGAGCGGGATGAAGGTCGCGAGGTCGGCCATGACCGACACGATCGGCTGGCCGGTCAGGAAGGTCACCAGGTCCAGCCAATGCGAGCCGATGTCGCCGACCGCCCGGAGCGACCCGCCCTTGTCGGGCTCCAGGCGCCAGTTCCAGTCGGTCTCGAGCAGCAGCCAGTCCTGGAAGTAGTGGCCGGTGACGAAGCGGACGTCGCCGAGGTCGCCGGCGGCGACCATCTCGCGGACGTGCTGGTGGATCGGGTAGAACCGGATGTTGAAGTTGACGGCGCAGACCAGGCCGCTCGCCGTCGCCTGCGCGACGAGCGCCGCGGACTCGGCCGCGGTCATGGCGAGCGGCTTCTCGCAGACGACGTGCCGGCCGCTGGCCAGGATCCGCTCCGTCTGCGGGACGTGGAGATGGTTCGGCGACGTGACGTGGACGACCTGGACCGAGGGATCGTCAAGGAGCTCGTCGAGGGACGCGTAGGCGCGCGGGGCGCCGAGCGCCTCGGCCCGGAGGCGCCCTCGCTCGGGCGTGCTGCCGAGCACGCCGCGAACCTGGACGCCGATCCGGCGCAACGCCTCGACGTGCACCGTCCCGATGAAGCCCGTGCCGATGACGGCCGCGCCGACGTCGGCGATCCTCCTCATGCCCTGCTCACCCACCTGCGCGCGTTAGCGTGTGAACGTCTAGACAGTCTAGCTAGATCGGAAGCGCGGGAACCAGCGGAAGTCCGTGCATGGGACGCGGCACGTGTTCGAGAGTCCTCGAACCTTCTTCATCTACGCATCCTACTTTGCGCTGTCAATTGCAAAAGTCCCGTGGATGAGCGTATCATCGGCGCGTGACCCAGCGCACGACACCGGTCCATGGCGGGTCAGCCGGCCCGCGCGGCGACGCCCAAGGCTCCGCCCCGCCACCGGCGCGGTTCGGGCCGCTTCCCGACGAATCGCTCGACGCCCTGGTCACCGTGCTGGACGAGGTCCGGCTCGGTCGATCGTCCGCGCGGGCGGACGTCGTGGCCCGCACCGGTCTCGGCCGGGCGATCGTGGCCCAGCGGATCGGGGAGCTGATCGAGCGCGGACTGATCGCCGAGGGCGACGTCGGCCCGAGCACCGGCGGCCGGCCGCCGCGCCAGCTCGCCTTCCGGTCCGATGCGGGCCACATCCTGGTGGCCGATCTCGGCGCGACCAGCGTGGATGTGGCGGTCACCACCCTGGATGGACGGATCCTCGGGCATCACGACGAGCCGATGCAGGTCGCCGCCGGCCCGGACGCCTGCCTCGGCCGGGTGGAGGCGCTGTTCGAGCAGCTGCTCGGGACGACCGACGGCGTCCCGGGGCGGTTGTGGGGCGTCGGCATCGGGGTCCCGGGCCCGGTTGAATTCCAGTCCGGCCGGCCGATCTCGCCGATCATGCCCGGCTGGGACGGCTATCCGATCCGCGAGCGCTTCACCGACCGCTACCGGGCGCCCGTCTGGGTCGACAACGACGTGAACATCCTGGCGCTCGGCGAGTGGCGCTCCGGCGTCGCGATCGGGCACGACAACGTGGTCGTGGTCAAGATCGGGACGGGGATCGGCGCCGGGATCATCTCGGACGGCCGGATGCACCGGGGCGCGCAGGGCAGCGCCGGCGACGTCGGCCACATCCAGGTGGTGGACGACCCGGCCGTGGTCTGCCGCTGCGGGAACATCGGCTGCCTGGAGGCCCTCGCCGGAGGCGCGGCGCTCGGCCAGGCCGGACTGGCGGCGGCGCGCGACGGCCGAAGCGAGCGGTTGAAGGCTGCGCTCGACCAGCGCGGCGCGGTGACCGCGGAGGACGTGGCGCGGGTGGCCTCGTTTGGCGATCCGGTGGCGGTGGCCATGCTGCAGTCGGCCGGACGCCGGATCGGCTCCATGCTGTCGAGCGTCGTGAACTTCTTCAACCCGTCGTTGATCGTGATCGGCGGCGGCGTGGCCAACAGCCCGGACCAGCTTCTGGCCGCCATCCGCGAGACGATCTATCGGCGGTCGCTGCCGCTGGCGACCCGCGACCTGCTGATCCAGCGATCGTCGCTGGGCGGGCTGGCCGGTGTCATCGGAGCGTCGGCGATGGTCGTCGACCAGCTGTTCGCGCGCGAGGCGATCGGCCGCTGGATCGCGGCCGGCGAGCCGTCCGGACTGCCCGAGGTGGCGATGGCCGGGCCGGAATGACGTCCGACATCCAGGCCGTCGTCTTCGACCTCGGCGCCGTCCTGATCGACTGGAACCCGCGGCACCTCTACCGCCAACTGTTCGACGGCGACGACGTCGCGATGGAACGGTTCCTCGCCGAGGTCTGCTCGCCGGCCTGGAACGCCAGCCTGGATGCCGGCGGGTCGTGGCACGAGGCGGTCGAGCTGCTGGCGCGGCAGCACCCGGGGCAGCGCGATCTGATCGTGGCCTACGACGAGCGCTGGCCCGAGATGCTCGGCGGGCCGATCGAGGGCACCGTCGAGATCGTTCGCGAGCTGCGGTCGGCGAAGGCGGACCTGGCCGTGCTGAGCAACTGGTCCGCCGAGAAGTTCCCGGTCGCTCGGGAGCGGTATGCGTTCCTGGACTGGTTTGAGACCATCGTGATCTCGGGCGAGGTCGGCGTCTCCAAGCCGGACCCGCGGATCTACCAACACCTGCTCGAGCGGACGAAGTTCGATCCGGCCACGACGTTGTTCATCG
>JACQEF010000275.1 GCA_016200745.1 Chloroflexota bacterium
AGCCGGCCCTCGAGCAGCACCCGGAGCCGGTCGCCCTTGGCCGCGCTCGCCTCCACGAGCGATTCGGACTCGAGGATGCGGAGCACCTCGCCGGCCACCGCCGCGCCAACCGCGTCGTGCGAGTAGGTGAACCCGTGGACGAACCCGCCGGCGCTCCTCACGGTGTCGTGGATCTCGGCGGTCGCCGCCACGAAGCCGAACGGCCAGTAGCCCGACGTGGCGCCCTTGGCGGCCACGAGCAGGTCGGGCCGGACGCCCCAGTGATCCAATCCGAACCAGCGCCCGGTCCGCCCGAAGCCGGTCATGACCTCGTCGGCGATGAGCAGCACGCCGTGTCGCCGGCAGACGTCGGCGATCGCCGGCCAGTAGTCGTCGGGCGGCACGGCGGCGGCCAGCGTCGCACCCACGATCGGCTCGGCGACGAATGCGGCCACGGTGCCGGGGCCGGCGGCGCCGAAGGCGCGATCGAGCTCGGCGGCCAGCTCGGCGGTCGTGGCGAGCGCGTCGGAGCCGGGCAGGCCCGCGCGGTAGGGATAGGCCGCGGAGACGTGCCGGAAGCGACCCAGCCAGCCCTCGTACGGGCGCCGGAGGGGCTTGCGGCTTGACAGGTCCAGGGCCCCCAGCGTGTTGCCGTGGTAGCTGCCCCAGCGCGAGAAGACGATCCAGCGGTCGGTCTCGCCGCGGGCCAGGTGGTAGGCACGGGCGAGCTTCAGCGCCGTCTCGATCGCCTCCGAGCCGCCCGATACCGGATAGATCGCCGGACCGTCGACCGGGAGGTGGCGCGCGAGCGCTCGCGCGTATGCCTCGAGCGGCTGGGTGGTGAACACGCTGCCGTGGGCGTAGGCCAGCCGGGCGGCCTGGGCGGCCATCGCCTGGGCGATCTCCCGGCGGCCGTGACCGACCCCGACCACGATCGCGCCACCCGCGGCATCGATGTACTCGCGTCCCGCGGCGTCCCGGATGGTCGACCCGTGGGCCTCGACCGCCACCGGCGGATCGGGCAGCATCGACCGGCGAAAGACGCGTCCGGGGGTCGAAGTCATCGTCGCATCGTACCGGACGGCGGCCCTCATCCGGGTCCGGACGCACGCCGGGAACCGATCGCCGCCGACCGGTGTACACGGTACGGTTGAACGCGGGAGGCCTCGACTGGAAGACGGCGAGCTGATCAGCCGTTCACGTGCCGGCGATACCGCGGCGTACGAGACGCTCGTCCGCCGGTACCAGGACGTCGCGCTGCGCACCGCGTACCTCGTTGCCCCGGAGGCGGATGCCGCCGATGCCGTCCAGGACGCCTTCGTGAAGGCCTACGTCGCGCTGCCCAGGTTCCGCGACGGGGAGCCGATCCGGCCGTGGCTGTTGCGGATCGTCGTCAACGAGGGCCGCAACCGCCGGCGCTCGGCGGACCGGCGGACCGGTCTCGCGCGGCGGGCGGCGATGGTCGAGCCACACGAGGCCCTGGCTCCCTCGCCCGAATCGCAGGTCCTGGCGGCCGAGACGCGCGATCAGCTCATGGCGGCGCTGGCTCGGCTTCGCGACGAGGACCGCGAGGTGATCGGGGCGCGCTTTTTGATCGGGCTGTCCGAGGCGGAGACGGCCGAGGCGATCGGGATCCGCCGCGGGACGGTCAAGTCCCGCACGTCGCGCGCCCTGGCGCGGCTGCGCGAGGCGATGATCGAACTGGATCGAGGGCCGACGGATGACTGACCGGCAGGTCCAGCGCTGGTCGGATGCCGACCTGGTCGACGCCCTTCGCGCCATCGGGCCGGAGATCGCATGGCCGGGCCCATCCCCGGCCGGAGCGTCGCGCGATCTCGCCGCCGCCGTGCGGGTGCGGATCGAGTCGATGCCGTCGCCCGCGATGGAGCCGGTCCGACCGGGCGCACGCCGCGCGCTCCCGGTGGCCGGTTGGCTCGCACGCCCGGCGGCGCGGGCCGCGCTGATCGCCGTTGCGCTCCTGATCGCCATGGCCGCGATCGCCGGGGCGGCCGGCATCGGGCTGCCGGGCCTGCGAATCTTCTTCGGGAATGGCTCGGTCAGTCCGCCGCCGAGCCTGGAGCCCGGTCGAACCGCTTCGTCCGGGGATGCCGGGGCGGCCATGCGGCTGGGGCAGCCCGTGTCCCTGTCGGATCGCGCCGCGCTCGATGGCCAGGCCGGCTTCCACGTCCGATGGCCCGGAGACCCGGCCGCCGGGCCGCCGGACGCGGGCTACATCGACGAGACGAAGCAGGGTCAGGTCAGCCTGGTCTGGCCGGCCCGGCACGACCTGCCGGCCACGCTCGAGCCCGGCGTGGGCCTCGTGCTGACCGAGTTCATCGGCTCGGTCGACCCCGCGTACTACGGCAAGGCCGTCGGCGCTGGCACGACCGTGGAGCCGGTCGTCGTCGGTGGCCGACCCGGCTACTGGCTGTCCGGCGAGCCGCACTTCTTCTTCTACTCGGGGCCCGGCGGCGAGGTGCAGGACGATCGGCGCTGGGTGGCCGACGCCCTGCTCTGGTCGGACGGCGAGATCACCTACCGGCTGGAGTCGGCCCTCGGCCGGGACGCGACCATCCGGATCGCTGAATCGCTGGACTGACCGGGAACCACCCCGGCGGCGGCGGTGTATGAGGGTCACACCCAGGAGGCCCCGATGCCGCTCGACCGCCGATCCATCGTCCCGATCGCCATCCTGTCCGTCGTCGCCCTCGTGGGCGCCGCCTGCTCGAGCAGCACCACCGGCAAGACGGCGCCGTCCGCGGCCGACCCATCGATCGCCGCCCGCCCGTCGCCCGTGGCGAGCCCGTCGCCCGCCGCGAGCGCTGTGCCGGGCGGCCCGCAGTTCGAGCGCGGCGGATCCTCCGATGCCTGGCTGGTGGTGGGCCGGGCCGGGCACGACGCCCTGCAGGTGATCCAGGCGAGCACCGATGAGCTGTTCTCGGAGCTGCCGGTCGGGGCTCCCGACGCCGCGTGGGCCACGATGGTTGTGGCGACCGGGTCGGACGGCTCGACCACCGTCCGGGAGCTCGAGGTCTATCCCGAGCCTGCCGGCCGATCGCAGACCATCGACGGTGACTGGCGGCTGCCGACGGTCGGCCTCGACTCGCTGCCGGCCGGCGTCTCGGCGGACGGCCAGACGATCGTGCTCGTCGATGCGGCGGCGGCTGCGGCCGCGGCCCCGGCGGCCGGGCGCACGAGCCGGTTCGCGATCCTGTCGCGCTCGTTCGCGGCCGCGCCGACGATCGTGACGCTCGACGGCGTGTTCGACTACGACGCGCTGTCGCCGGACGGCGCGACGCTCTATCTCGTCGAGCACCTGGCGGCCCCGCCGGAGGGTCACTACCAGGTGCGCGCGCTGGACACCGCGTCGGGGGCCCTGCGCGACGGCCCGATCGCCGACAAGCGCAACCTGGACGAGGCAATGGCCGGCTACCCGCTCGACCAGCTCCGCGAGCCGAACGGCTTCGTGTTCACGCTCTATCGTGGCGCGGAGCATCCGTTCGTCCACGCGCTGAGCAGCGTGGACGGCTGGGCACTCTGCATCGACCTCCCCGCGGTCGACTCGGGCGACGCGGACGCGGCGCTCGACTGGGGGCTGGCCGCGTCGGCCGACGGGCGCGCCGTGTATGCGGCCAATGCGACACTCGGCGTCGCGGTCGAGATCGACGCCAACGACCTCAGCATCCGGCGGACCGGACGATTCGCCGCGCCGGCCGCCGCGTCCGGGGCCATCTCGCTGGCCAAGTTCGGTGACCAGCCCAGCGGGCCGGTCGGGCGGCGGGTGGTCGTGTCGCCGGACGGGTCGACGCTGTTCGTGGCGGGCTCGGGCGGGATCGTGCGGATGGCCACGGACGGCCTGACGACCGGCCGGACGCTGCTCGCCGGATCGGCGATCGACAGCCTCGCCCTCAACCCGGACGGCGCGACGCTCTACGCGCTGCTCCACCGAGGTGGGCAGATCGTGGCGCTCGACCCGTCCACCGGCGAGATCGTCGGACGGGTCCCGGGCGGCGGGTTCGACCGGCTGGTGGCCATCGTTCCCTGGTAGGCGGCGCCCGGCCAGCTACTTGGTGTAGACGCCGTCCGGGTCGAGCTCCTCGCGGATGAGCCTGAGCTCCTCGCCGGACGGCGGCGGGGTCGCGGCCAGGTCGGCGGCGATCGCGACCTCCCAGCCGATCGTCTCGCGCACGGCGTCGAGCGTCGCGCCAGGGTGGAGCGATTCGAGTCGCATCTCGCCGCCCTCGTCGAAGCGGTAGATCCCGAGATCGGTCACGACCACGCTCGGGCCGCGGCCGAGCCAGCCGCCTTCCCGCCGGATCCGCTCGGCTTGCTCGGCCCCGCCGAGGTTGCCGGGCGACGTCCGGAAATCGATGGCGTCGACGAAGCTCCGCCGGCTCTGGCGCATGATCACGAACACCTCACGGGCGTTGATCGCGATCTCGCACGCGCCGCCCGATCCCGGCAACCTCGTCTTCGGGTGGGCGTAGTCGCCGATCACGGTCGTGTTGATGTTGCCGAACCGGTCGATCTGCGCGGCGCCCAGGAACCCGACGTCGATCAGGCCGCGCTGCAGGTAGTAGCCGAACAGCTCGACCATGCTCACCACGGCGGTCGCCCCGGTCACGATCGTCGGGTCGCCGATGGACAGCGGCAGCCGCGCCGGCCGCGCCCCGAAGACGCCGGCCTCGTACACGAGCTCGAGCTCGGGCGCCACGGTGCGCTTGGCCAGGTTGACCGCGATGTTCGGCAGGCCGACCCCGACGAAGCAGACTTGCCGGCCAGCCAGGGCCCGCGCCGCGGCGACGATCATCATCTCGGACTTCGAGAAGGTCATCTCGCCGCTCATCATGCGGAACGTCCCGCGCGCAGCCGACGCGCATGGTGTCGCGCGGGAACCTCGCACGAGCCCCGATCGCGCCGCCCGACCGACGGAATGCGCGACCCGCGCGCAACGCTGGTCCCGATCGACGTCACCGGTAGGCTCCGTAGTCGACGCTGCCCGACGGGGCGCTCCCGCTCGGGCGGAGCGAAGCGAGCCGCTCGGCCCCGAGCTTCTCGAGGTAGGCGGCACGGCCGTCGAGCTCGTACACCCATTCGCGCAGCCACGCCTGCGTCGTGGCCTCGTCGCGGGTGATCGGGTCCCAATCGAGGTAGAACCGGTTGTCGCGGTCGTAGACGCCCTGGACGTAGGACGGGTGCGCGCCCCACGGCTCGACGACCACGGCGTCCACGATCAGGCCCGGGATGATCGTGCGGTTGGGGTCGGCGCGGATGACCGCCTCATCGACGAGCTCCTCGACGACCACGATCACCCGCTCGGCGGCGAAGGCCGCCTCCTTCTGGCAGCCGAGCAGCCCCCAGACCTGGGTGTCGCCGCCGGCCGAGGCTCGCTGGGCGTGGACGATGGTCACGTCGGGCCGGAGCGGCGGGACCGCGTAGATCGTGCCGTCGCCGTAGGGCGAGGCGATCGGCCGGATCAGCGGGTTGGCGACCGGCAGGTCGGTCTCGAAGTAGCTCCGCAGCGGGAAGAACGGCAGGTTCATCGCCCCCGCCGTGTACCGCCCGACCATCCCGAAATGGCTGTACTCCTCGAGCTCGAGGGGCTGGTCCGGGAGCTCGCCCTCCACGCGCCGGCGGATGGCGCCGAGGCCGCCGACGCCCGGGTTGCCGAGCCACGAGAAGATCAGCTTGCGGGCGACGCCCGCCGCGATCATCTGGTCGTAGACGAGATCCGGGGTCAGCCGGGCCAGGGTCAGCTCGCGCTTGCGCTGGCGGATGATCTCGTGGCCCGCGGCGAACGAGATGAGGTGGGTGAACCCCTCGATCGCGACGGTGTCGCCGTCGCGCACGAGATCGCGCACGGCGTCACGCATCGACGCCACTTTCGAGGTGGTCACCGTCGGATTATCAGGCAGCGAAGGTCGCCGGGTGCGAGCCCGCGGCCGTCAGACCGCCTCCTCGACCTCGTTGATCACGCCGGCGGCCGTGGCGGCGGCCAGGATCTCGCCGTGCTCGCCGGCGACCGCGGCCACCGACTCGGCGAAGATCCGGAGCGCGGTCGCCATCTCGGCTTCGCTGACGGTCAGCGCCGGCGACATCCGGACGCTCGACTTGCCGCATTCGAGCACCAGCAGGCCCTTCTGGTAGGCCTCCCACTGGACCTCCTCGGCGTGATCGGCCGTGTCGAACTCGATCCCGAGCATGAGGCCCTTGCCGCGCACGTCGCGGACGAGCGACGGGAAGCGGCGGCGCAGATCGGCCAGTCCGGCCAGCGCCTGCTCGCCGCGGATGGTCGCGTTGTCGATCAGGCCGCCCTCGAGCAGCTCGATCGTCGCCAGGGCCGCAGCACAGGCGATCGGGTTCCCGCCGTAGGTGGAGCCATGGGCGCCCGCGCCCCAGGTCTCGAGGATCTCGGCCCGGGCGACCAGCGCGCCGAGGGTCATCCCGGACGCGATGCCCTTGGCCGACAGCAGGATGTCCGGCTCGACGCCCCAGTGCTCGATCGCCCACATCTTCCCGGTCCGACCCGCGCCCGACTGGATCTCGTCGGCGATCAGGAGGATCCCGTGCTCGTCGCAGATCCGGCGAAGACCCTGGAGGAAGCCGTCCTCGGGGACGATGTAGCCGCCCTCCCCCTGGATCGGCTCGACGATGATCGCCGCGACCTCGCTGGCCGGGGCGAGCTTGTCGAACAGGACCTCGTCGAACCAGCGCAGGTCCTCGACCCGCCCGTACGGCGCGTGGAAGATGCCCGGCAGGAGCGGCGCGAAGCCGGCATGGTACTTCGCCTTCGAGGCGGTCAACGAGACCGAGCCGTAGGTCCGCCCGTGGAACGCGCCGAGAAAGGCGACCACGTACGGTCGCCTGGTTGCGAACCGGGCGAGCTTGATCGCGGTCTCCACGACCTCCGTCCCCGAGTTGCCCAGGTAGACGCGCTTGCGGCCGGACATCGGCGCGATCCGGGCGATCTCGCGACAGGTCTCGGGGTAGATCGGCAGGTAGAAGTCCGAGGCGCTGAAGTGGATCAGCTCGGCGGCCTGCTCCTGGATCGCGGCGACGACGTTCGGGTGCGAATGGCCGGTCGAGTTGACGGCGATCCCGGCGGCGAAGTCGAGGAAGAGGTTGCCGTCGATGTCCTCGACGGTCAGGCCCTCGCCGCGGACCGGGACGATCGGATACGCCCGCGGCAGGCTCGGCGACGTCCAGGTCTCATCGAACTCGACGTGCGCCCGGGCCCTGGGACCGGGGAGCTCCGTGACGATGTGCGGCACGGGACGATCAGCGGCGATGCGCGACGCGGGAAGCAAGGTCCACCTCAGGGCTGGAGTGCATAACGAGTATGCAGACTGGATATTCGAGACGAGTATAGCCGACGGCCGGTGGCTCGATTGCGGTGCCGGAGTCCCCCGCGGTGGCCAGCCGAATGGCCGCGTCGGACTAGTCCTCTCGGGTCACTGCGTCGCAGGCAGGGGCACGCGACGATGCCCGGGATGTCCCTGACGACCCTCGTCCAGTCGGCGAGCCGGCTCGCGACCCGCCCCGCGGCCGGCGACGTCGCCCGCGCGAGCCCGTTGTTCGAGCGTGCGATCCGCCGGCTGTGGTTGCACGACCGCCCCCTGGCCGAGCTCCGATGGGCCGCCGTGACCCTCGCCGCGATGGCCCTCCTCGGTCTCCTGGCAGGGCTGTTGCACGCGTCGAGCGACCTCAGTCGCGTTTGGCTCGTCTCGACAACCGCCGCGCTGGTCATGGCCGGGGCTGCCTGGGGGCCGTACGCCACGAGGCTGGCCCACGCCCGCGCGGTCCGGCTGTGGCTCGGGCCCGCGGTTCTCGCGGTGGCCATCGTCGGCGGCGGCATGACCGATCTCGCGACACTCCAGATGCCGCCCGCGGCACCCATGGTCGCCCTCGCGCTCGCGTTCGCCGCCCTGACACCCGGCTACCTCATCGCGGCCGGCTTCGTACTGGTGACGGCATCCCTGATCTTCCTCGCGCACACGTTTGCGGCGTTCGCCCCGGACGTGACGTCCCAGGCGACCGACCGCTTCGTGGTCAACGTCGTGGTGACCCTGCTCGCGTCGAGCGGTATGGCGATCGTGGTCCGGTTCGCGACCGAGGCCGAGGCGAGGGCCAACCAGCTCGCGGCTCGCAGTCGCGAGCGACTCGACGTCCTTCAGCGAGTCAACGACATCGTCGGTCGCTTCGATGGCACGCAGCCGATCCGGTCGGTGGTCCAGGGCGTCGTCGACGACGTCGCACGCGACTTCGATATCGCCCTCATCTCGATGTACCTGCCCGATGCCGACGGGCGGCTGTCGATGGCCGGCGTCGCCGGATATCAGGAGGCCTTCCACACGATCGAGCCGGGCGTGGGCGTCATCGGGCGGGCCGCCGCATGCCGCGCGATCCAGTACGTCCCCGACGTCCTGGCCGACCCTGACTACCGGGCCGCACGCGCGGACGTTCGCAGC
>JACQEF010000030.1 GCA_016200745.1 Chloroflexota bacterium
GAACACCCGCCGCCTGCACGAGGCTTGCGGCGACATCCCCCCAGCCGAGTTCGAGGCCGCCTACCATCAGCGCCTACAGGCGACCGTCGAGGCCGCCTGAAATCCAATCAGCCGAGTCTCCACGAAACCCAGGGCGGTTCATGACAGCGTTTCAACGGCAGGGGCGAAGTTCCAGTAAGAGACTCTCGTCAGGCGACTTCCTCAGTGCGCGTCTTCCTTAGGACATATGCGGTCGCGTTGGTCAGTCTGCTGGCGCTGGGCGTCGTCGGAATCACTATCGCCAGCGTCCTGACCGTTCTACATCCGGACTACGGGGCAGCACGGCCGACGCCGGCGCAGCTTGCGCCATTCGAGATTCAGTACTCGATCGGTCCGGACGGATCACTATCGAACTTGAAGGTAGGTGCCGACGGTGCAGCCTGCAACACCCTCGGCAAGAGTCCTGTTCTCGAAAATGCGTGCGTCCTCGCGCTCAACATCGATCCGGCGTTTATCGCAGGCGAGGCCTTTGGCCGCCTGAATTCGGAGGATACAAGCGCCTATGAGGCTATCCTCTGGCGCGCTCGCCTCGAGAGTGAACCGTCCATCTGTGATCGAGGGGGGCTTCTGGAGGCCCGCCTCGAGCACTGCCGATCCGTCGCGGCAAACGGACCGTACAGCCGAACTGCTGACGGCGTCACAGTGGTGGTGTCGGCAGCATCGCACGAGTGAACCTGGGCCTCGCGTTGACAAGCTTGTGGGCCTCGCCCTAGCATCCGGCCACAACCGAAGAGTGCTTTATCAAGAGTGGCAGAGGGACCGGCCCGTTGAAGCCACGACAACCTACCGGCGCGAGCCGGCAAGGTGCCAAGTCCGGGCAGGTCTTCCTGCGAGATAAGGGAACTCCCTTCGGAGACCCCCCCTTTTTCGACGGCAAGGCGATCGCCTGTCCTCTCCGGTCCCGCGGCACTCGTCCCTGACGCGGAGTGCAGACCATGGCGATCGAGATCCTTCCCACCACCGCCCGGCCGACGGAGCGCACCCGGATCAGCGGGCTTCGCTGTCGAGGCTGCGGCCGCGCCGAGCCGATCGGGCTGTCGTACGTGTGTGCGGCCTGCTTCGGGCCGCTCGAGGTGGAGTACGACTACGCGGCCGCCGGCCGGACGCTCACCCGCGCGTCGATCGCCGAGCGGGCGCCAGGTATGTGGCGCTACTTCGAGCTCCTCCCCGTCGAGGCGCCGCCGGCGCGCGGGCTGCCCGTGGGATCGACCCCGCTCCTGGCCGCCGACCGGCTCGCCCCCGCGCTCGGCCTCGAGCGGTTGTGGATCAAGGACGACACGCGCAACCCGTCACTCAGCTTCAAGGATCGGGCGGTCGCGGTCGCCGCCGCCCGCGCGGTCGGCTTCGGGGTGGAGGCGCTCGCCTGCGCCTCGACCGGCAATCTCGCCGGCGCGACGGCGGCGGCGGCCGCCGCGCTCGGCCTCCCGGCCTACGTCTTCATCCCGGCCGACCTCGAACCCGCCAAGGTCGATCACGCGCTCGCCTACGGCGCCACGGTGGTCCCGATCGAGGGCACCTACGACGACGTCAACCGGCTCTGCCTCGAGCTCGCCGACGAGACCGGGTGGGGCTTCGTCAACGTCAACCTGCGGCCGTTCTACGCCGAGGGTTCCAAGACGCTCGCCTTCGAGATCGCCGAATCGCTCGGCTGGCGCTCGCCGGACGTCGTCGTGGCGCCGGTGGCGTCCGGGGCGATGTTCACGCGGATCGCCCGCGGCTTCGACGAACTCGCTGAGGTCGGCCTCATCGAGCGGCGCCCGATCCGGTTCGTGGGCGGCCAGGCCGCAGGCTGTGCGCCAGTCGCGACCGCGTGGGCCGCCGGCACCGACGTGATCGAGCCGGTTCGGAACCCCGACACGATCGTCCGGTCGCTGGCGATCGGCAACCCGGCCGACGGACGGTATTGCGTGGCGCTGGCGGATGCGTCGGGCGGCTCGATCGAGGCGATCGACGATCTGGCGACCGCGGCCGCGATCCGCGACGTCGCCCGGCTCGAGGGGATCTACCCGGAGACCGCGGGCGGCGTGACCCTGGCCGCAGCGGCGGCCGCCCGGCGGCGCGGCGTGATCCGAGCGGGAGACGAGGTGGTGGCATTGCTGACCGGCAACGGCCTCAAGACTCCGGATGCACGGACGCTGGGCGCGGGCAATCCGGTCGCCGCCGCGGGGCGGCCGGGTCTCGCGCCCGCCATCGGGCCCAGCCTCGCGGCGTTCGAGCGATGGATGGGAGGTGCGGCGTGAGCACGGTCAGGATCCCGCCGACGCTCCGCGCGTCCATCGGTGGCGCCAAGCAGGTCGAGGTGACCGGTGCGACGGTCCGCGAGATCGTGGCCGGCCTCGTCGCGACGTATCCGGCGCTGGGCGCGCAGTTGCTGGCAGGCGACGGCGAGCTCAACCGCTTCGTCAACGCGTTCCTCAACGACACGGACGTGCGGCACCTCCAGGCGCTCGACACGCCGGTGGCCGAGGAGGACACGCTGGTGCTGCTCCCAGCGATGGCCGGCGGCTGAAGCGCCGGTGACGGTTCGCTTCCACCCCAGCACGTGAACGGGGCGGTCGAAGCACACGGCGTCCGCTGCCCTACGATGGCGGCATGACCGCTCGCGTCGACGTCGCCATCATCGGCGGAGGCATCGTCGGGCTGGCCACTGCGCTCCGACTGCGGGAGGCCCGGCCGAGGCTCCGGATCACCGTTCTGGAGAAGGAACGCGAGCTGGCAACCCACCAGTCCGGTCACAACAGCGGGGTCGTGCACGCCGGGTTGTACTACGCCTCCGGGTCGCTCAAGGCCCGGCTCTGCCGTCAGGGCAAGGCCGACCTCGAGGCCTTCGCCGAATCACACGGGATTCCCATCCGCTATCCAGGCAAGCTCGTGGTCGCCCTGGACGAGGCCGAATTGCCACGCCTGGCCGATCTCAAGGTCCGAGCCACCACCAACGGGGTGGAGGGCCTCGAGGAGATCGGCCCGGATCGAATCCGCGAGCTCGAACCTCAGGCGGCCGGAATCCGCGCGCTCTGGTCGCCACGAACCGGGATCATCGACTTCCGCGCGGTCGCGCTCGCGTACGCCGACGACCTGACGGCGCGCGACGTCGCCATCCGAACCGACCACCGTGTGACCGCGCTGCTGCAGCACTCCGGCGGCGTCGTGATCTCCACCACGTCCGGCGAGCTCCAGGCGGCGCACGTCATCGCGTGCGCAGGGTTGCAGGCAGACCGCGTGGCGGCGATGACCGGTGAAGTCGGTCGCGATGCTTCACGGATCGTGCCGTTCCGAGGCGACTACTACCGGCTCGTGCCGGAGGCACGATCGCTGGTCACGCGGCTGCTCTATCCGGTGCCGGACCCACGCTTTCCGTTTCTCGGGGTCCACTTCACGCCGCGTCATGACGGCGAGGTGTGGGCCGGGCCGAATGCCGTCCTGGCGTTCGCGCGCGAGGGCTATCGACGCAGCGACATCGACCTCCGAGACCTCGCGCAGACCCTCACGTATCCAGGGTTTCTTCGGCTGGCGCGTCGGTTCTGGCGAGTCGGCGCCGCGGAGATGTGGCGAGACCTGTCGAAGCGGGCCTATGTCCGCGAGATGCAGCGCTATCTGCCCGCCATACGGAGCGATCAGGTTCGGTTTGGCCCGTCCGGCGTCCGGGCGCAGGCGGTCAGGCACGACGGCACGATGGTCGACGACTTCGACCTCGGCGGCAGCGGCCGGCTCCTGCACGTGCGGAATGCGCCGTCGCCGGCGGCCACGTCCAGCCTCGCCATCGGCCGGATGCTGGCCGACTCCGCCATCGAGCGCTTCTCGCTCGCCTAGGCCGATCGGCGGGGTGGTGCGGTGGCTGGTGGCAGCCGCGGGACGATCCGTGCAGTGGCCGGCGAGCGGTGCCCTCAGGCCTCGTCGATCGCCCGTCCCAGGTCGGCCACCAGGTCGCCCGCGTCCTCGATCCCGACCGACAGCCGCACCAGCGCCGGGTCCACCTCGAGCGGCGATCCGGCGACCGACAGGTGGGTCATCGCCGCGGGCAGCTCGATCAGCGACTCCACGCCGCCGAGCGACTCGGCCAGGGCGAACAGCCGCGTCCCCTCCCCGATCGCGATCGCGCGTTCGGCGGCGGAACGGTCGTGGCGCCCGCCCGCCGCCGGGATGAACGACACCATCCCGCCGCCCGAGCGCATCTGCGTGCCGACCAACCCGGCCGATGGATGGGCATGCGGACCGTCGACGAGACCCGGGTAGCGGACCGTCGCGACGTCCGACCGCGCTGCCAGGAATGCCGCGACCGCCGCCGCATTGCTCCCGTGGCGCTCCATCCGCAAGTGCAGGGTCCGCAGACCGCGCAGGACCAGGAAGCAGTCGAGCGGGCCGGGGACCGCGCCCATCGCGTTCTGCAGGAAGCGGAGCCGCTCGGCTGCCGACGGATCGGACGTGACGGCAACGCCAAGGATGGTGTCGGAATGGCCGGCAAGGTACTTCGTGGCCGAGTGGAAGACGATGTCGGCCCCCAGGCGCAGCGGCTGCTGGAGTGCCGGCGAGGCGAACGTGTTGTCGACCACCACGAGCGGGCGCCTCCCGCCCTCGGCCGCCCGCCGCCGCACCGTCTCCGCGGTCGCCGCGATGTCCACCAGCTTGAGGTGGGGGTTGGTGGGGCTCTCGAACCAGACCAGCCGGGTCCGCTCGGACAGCGCCTCCCACAGCGCGTCCTGCCCGGTCCCGAGGTCGACGTACCGGGAATCCACGCCCTTGCCCCGGTGCACCCGCTCGAGGTAGCGGAACGTGCCGCCGTAGACGTCGTCACCGACCACGATCTCGTGGCCGGGTCCGGCCAGGTCGGCGATCGCCGCGGTCGCGGCGGACCCCGAGGCGAAGGCGATCCCCGTCGAGCCGCCCTCGAGCCGGGCGACGGCGCGCTCGAGCCGCTCGCGCGTCGGATTCTGCGAGCGCGAGTACTCGTACCCGCGGCGCGGCCTCCCGACGCCGTCCTGGGCGAACGTGGAGGTCTGGTAGATCGGCGGCGCGACCGCGCCGGTCAGCTCATCCGGCTCGGCGCCGGCATGGACGGCCAGCGTGTCGAACGCGTCCTGGCGGTCGTCGTCATCCACGGCGGCATTCTGGCATCCGGGCGATCGCGGCGTCTCCGGGGCGACGGTCCAGTCATCGAGCTCGAAGACCAGCTCCTCGCCGTCGATATCGTCCATCTGGACGCTGGTCTGATGGAAGCCGAGGCGCGAGATGACCGCGAGCGACGCCGACGACCTCGGTGGCAACGCCCTGCCGGCGGTACCGCGGCTCGACGCGATAGCCGACCTCGACGCGCCCGTCGGCGTCCGGCGGCGTATGGAAGCCCGCGGTCCCGACGAACCGGCGCGTCCCGTCCGGCTCGGTCAGGACGATCGCCCGCCCGAGCCAGGGCTGTGCCGCAGGGTCGAGCTCGAGGTCGACGATCCGGAACTGGAGGAAGTTGTCGAGCTGCGCGGGCAGCTCGTCCGGGACGCGCACCCCGAGCTCCTCGGAGGCGCCGTCCAGGTCGCGGGCGAGCAGCAGGGTCATGAACCGCATGGACATCGAGACGAGCTCGAACCGCGCGGTGCGGATGGGCGGCACGTGCATCCGCCCATGGTTGCACAACGTATAACGTGATACATTCCCGTCGCACGTTTCTGCGAGATGGGACCACGCCGAGGATCCGATGAGCACCGTGACACCGAACAGCCAGGCCACGACGGGCGAGGCGATCCCGCTGCGCGAACGACTCCTCGCCTGGAAGGAGATCCTCGAGACGGCCAACCCGCCGGTGACCCGCCCGCTCGACACGATCGGGAAATGGCTGGTGATCACGCGCGCAGCCGTCTTCCCGATGACCATCTGGTCGGGACTGATCGGCGGCCTGCTGGCGGTCGACGCGGCGCGGACGGCCGGCGGCGCCGCTGTGGACTGGGGCCTGTTCGCGATCGCGGTGGTGGGGCTCGTGCTCGCCCACACGGCCAACAACATGATCAACGACTACTTCGACACGTCGCAGGGGATCGATACCGACGACTACGTTCGGGCGCTGTACGCGCCGCACCCGATCCTGGCCGGCTGGGTCACCCGGCGCCAGCTGGCGTCGGCGATCCTGATCGTCAACACGATCGACGCGCTCCTGATGCTCTACCTGGCGTCCGTCCGAGGACCGCTGATCGTCGCCTTCGCGCTCGGCGGGCTGTTCGTGTCGGTCTTCTACGTCGCCCCGCCGATCCGGCTCAAGCACCACGGCCTGGGCGAACCCGGGGTCTTCCTGGTCTGGGGCCCGCTGATGGTCGGCGGCACGTTCCTCGCGGCGACCGGGACAATCCCCGGCTGGGTGCTGCTGGCCTCCGTTCCGTATGCGCTGATCGTGACCTCGGTCCTGTTTGGCAAGCACATCGACAAGATCGTCGCCGACGGCAAGCTCGGCGTCCGG
>JACQEF010000284.1 GCA_016200745.1 Chloroflexota bacterium
CCCGACCTGCCGGTTGCGGGCGTTCGTGCCCTGGGGATGCGGCCGCTGGCGTCTAGACTTCACCTCGAGAGTCCTCCCTGCTGGTTGCTGACACAACCCAGCGTAGCGAGGGCTCTCGCCTCGTTGTCAGACCCGATCGCGCCTCAGCCCGCATCCAGCCCCGGTGTCACGGACGTATCTGGACGCGCTCAGGTCGGGGGCTTGTCACTGTCGCAAGTCAGTTGTAGATTGCAAGTCACAAGTCTATCCCAGCCCGAAGTCCTTCAGAAGCGGAGCACCACATCCCATGAGCGCCATCGAGGAACTCCAGGCGGCCGTCGCCTCCGTCGCCGAGCGCGTCGGCCCGTCCATCGTCGGGATCGGCCGCGGCACCCGCGGGTCCGGCGTCGTCATCGCCGCCGGCAAGGTCCTGACCAATGCCCATAACCTGCGCGGCGACGAGGTGACCGTCACGTTTGCCGACGGCCGGCGGGTCCGCGGCGCCGTGGCCGGCTACGACGGCGACGGCGACCTCGCGGTCATCGACGTCGACACGGCCGGCGCGACGCCACTCGACTGGGGAGACGGCGCGGGGCTGACCGTCGGCACCGCGGTCTTCGGCGCCGGGGCCAGCCACGATGGCGGGACCCGGGTCACGTTCGGGCTCGTCTCGGCGGTCGCCCGCGAGTTCCGCGGACCCGGCGGTCGGCGGATCGCCGGCAGCGTCGAGCACACCGCGCCCCTCGCGCCCGGATCGTCGGGCGGGGCGCTGGTGGACGCCACCGGGCACCTGGTCGGCCTCAACACGAACCGGATCGGCGACGGCTTCTACCTGGCCCTCCCGGCCGACGAGCGGCTGCGCGCGCGGGTCGACGGCCTCGCGAAGGGCGAGTCGCCGAAGCGGACCCGGCTCGGCGTGGCGGTCGCGCCGGCGCATGTCGCGCAGCGCCTCCGCCGGTCGGTCGGGCTGCCCGAGCGTGACGGCGTGCTCGTCCGCGGGGTCGAGGACGGGAGCCTCGCCGCCGGCGCCGGGATCGAGGCCGGCGATCTCATCGTCGAGGCAGGCGGCCGGCCGATCGCCGGAGCCGACGACCTGCTCGTGGCGCTCGACGCGCTCGAGGCGCCCTTCGAGGTGAAGGTCGTCCGTGGCGCCGACGAGCGGACGGTCCAGGTCGGCAAGGCCACGACCGCCGAGGATGCCTGACCTGACGGTCCAACCCACCCCGGCGTCCTGACGACCGGGTAGGATCGGCTGGCCATGCAAGGTCAGCCGGTCCAGCGGGTGGTGTTCGACGAGCGGTTCGAGCGGCTCGTGCCCGCGGGCGCGCGCCTCGAGCACCTGGCCAGTGGCGCCGCGTGGGCCGAAGGACCGGTCTACCTCCCGGACGAGGATGCCGTGATCTGGAGCGACGTCCGCGGCGACCGGGTCCACCGCTGGACCGCGTCCGCTGGCGACGCGGCACTGTTCACGCCCGGCGACTTCGCCAACGGCCATACGCTCGATCGCGACGGTCGCGTCCTGGCGTGCGAGCACGGGCGGCGGCGGATCGCGCGATACGAGGCCGACGGCACCCGGACGACGGTCGTGGACCGCCACGAAAACCGCCGGCTCAATTCCCCCAACGACCTCGTCGTCGCGTCCGACGGCGCCGTCTGGTTCACGGATCCGCCGTACGGGATCCTCGACGACACCGAGGGTCACGCGGCCGAATCCGAGCTCGGCGGCTGCTTCGTGTTTCGCCTGGACCGCGACACCGGCCGGCTGACGATCGCGAGCGACGCGATGGTGCATCCGAACGGCCTGGCCTTCTCGCCGGACGAATCCGTCCTCTACGTGTCCGACACGTCGGGGGCGCGCATCGAAGGCGGACACCACCACATCCTCGCGTTCGACGTCGTCGACGGCGGCCGGCGGCTGGCGAACCCGCGGACGTTCGCGGTGATGAAGCCGGGGTTCGCGGACGGGTTCCGTGTCGACGTCGAAGGCAACGTCTGGACCTCGGCCGGAGACGGGATCCACGTCCTGGATCCGCGGGGCGTGGAGCTGGGGCGGATCCTGCTGCCAGAAACGGCGAGCAACTGCGTCTTCGGCGGGCCCGACGGCAGGCGGCTGTTCATCACGGCCACCTCGAGCCTGTGGTCGGTCGAGGTGGGGGTCCGCGGGGTCGCGACGCCGTGGGTCTGACGATGCCACCCCGCCCCATGACGCTCCTGTACGACGGCGACTGCGGGCTGTGCACCGCGACGGCCGCGTGGCTCGGCCGGCGGGTCGCGCCGGACCGGCTGCGGTTGATCGCGCTGGCGGATGCGATGGGCGATCCGCGCCTGCGCCCGCTGGTCGCCGGGCGGAACCTCTCGGCGACGCTGCATGTCGTGACGCCGGACGATCGGGTGCTGACTGGGGCGCCGGCGGTGCTCGCCGCGGGCCGTCTCGTGCCGCGCTGGCGCGTCGTTGCGGGTGTCGCCGACCGGCGGCTCGGCCATCGCCTCCTGGAGCCCGTCTACCGGCAGGTTGCCCGGCACCGGAGCGCCATCGGCCGTCTGCTGAGGTTGCCGGCCAGCTGCCCAATGCCTGCCGCCGAGGACCGGCCGCGCTGAGCCCGGCGAAGGCTCGAGGACCGTCGTCTCGAAGCGTCAGTCCTGGGTGGCCGCCTCGGCGTCGGCGATGACCGATTCGGTCTGACGGGCGCGCCAGCCGGCCAGCCGGGTGGCGAGTCCCTCGTCCGAGAGCGCCAGGATCGCGGCGGCCAGCAGACCGGCGTTTGTGGCATTGCCGATCGCCACCGTCGCGACCGGCACGCCGCGTGGCATCTGGACGATCGACAGCAGCGAATCCAGCCCGCCCAGGTGCTGGGTCGGGATCGGCACGCCGATGACCGGGAGCTGCGTCTTGGCGGCCAGCATCCCGGGCAGGTGCGCCGCGCCGCCGGCGCCGGCGACGATCACCCGGATTCCCCGCGCCGCGGCACCATCCGCATACGCGAACAGCCGGTCCGGCGTCCGGTGCGCGGACACGACCTTGAGCTCGGCCGGGACGCCCAGCTCGTCGAGGATGGCGACCGCGGCCCCGAGCACCGGGAGGTCCGACCGGCTGCCGCCGACCACACCGACGATGGGGAGCGGACCCTCGCCGCGCGATCCGTTCATCTGGCCTCCTCGTCGTCGGTTGGCGCCGCCGGTTCGGCCGCCCAGCGCAACCCATCGAGCGCCGCCCTCGCGCGTTCGAGCGCCTCATCGACCGTCCCGCCGAGCGCGGTGAGGTGTCCCATCTTGCGACGCTCGAAGACGCGCCGCTTGTCGTACACGTGGAGGTGGACCGCCGGGTCGGCGAGGGCGGCCTCGGCGCCCAGCAGGCGTGCCTCGCGACGGGGACCGGCTCCAAGCAGGTTGACCATCGCGGCCGACGAGAGCGCGTCCGGCGCCCCGAGGGGAAGTCCGCAGATTGCCCGGATGTGCTGCTCGAACTGCGACGTCGCCGCGCCCTCGATCGTCCAGTGACCGCTGTTGTGGACGCGCGGCGCCAGCTCGTTGACCAGGATCGAACCGTCCGCGAGCAGGAACAGCTCGGCCGTGAGCGTCCCGCACAGGTCCATCGCCGCCGCGAGTCGTTCGCCGATTGCCGTGGCGCGAGCGGCGACCTCGGCGCTCACCGGCGCCGGCGCCACGGACTCGACCAGGATGCCCGCGTCGTGGCGGTTCTGGGCGACGGGGAACGGCACCGTCTCGCCGCGGATCCCGCGCGCGACCACGATCGACAGCTCGCAGTCGAAGGTCTGCTCGCGTTCGGCGAGGAGGGCGTCGCCCTTGGCGCGTCCCAACCGCTCCCACGCTCCGACGAGCTCCGACACGCAGGTGATCCGCAGCTGGCCTCGGCCGTCGTACCCGCCGATCGGGAGCTTCAACCGGAGCGGCAG
>JACQEF010000271.1 GCA_016200745.1 Chloroflexota bacterium
AGCTCGCGCGGGAGCTCGGCATCAACATCACGGTCCACGTCGCGATGGACCGGTTCGGCTACACGAAGATGCAGCTTCGCGGGCTCAAGGACCTCGACCTGCTCTACCCCAACACCACGTACATCCACTCGTCGCACCTGCTGGAAGACGAATGGAAGATGGTCCGGGACTCGGGCGGGAACGTCTCGCTGGCGCCGCAGATCGAGCTCCAGATGGGTCACGGCTGGGCGCCCGCGCAGACCGCCGAGCGTCTCGGGATCCCGGTCGGCCTCAGCTCGGACGTGGCGACGACCGCGTCGTCCGACCAGTTCACCCAGATGAACGCGATCTTCGCCTCCGAGCGCGGCCGGCGGCACGCAGCCTCCTGGGACGAGGACCTCGACGGCAACGTCGCGACCCCCGACCTGATCACGGCCCGCCAGGTGCTCCGCTGGGCGACCCTCGACGGCGCCAAGGTCGCGGGCATCGCCGACCGGGCCGGCTCGATCACGCCCGGCAAGAAGGCCGACCTCGTGATCATCGACGGCCACGCCGTCAACGTCGCGCCGATCATCGATCCGGTCGCGGCGGTGGTCTGTGCGGCGGACGTCTCGAACGTGGACACCGTGATGGTCAACGGGGTCATCCTCAAGCGCGGCGGCAAGCTCGTCGCGGACCTGACCGCACCGCGCCAGAGGGTCATGGCCTCGCGCGACTACCTGGTCAGTCAGGTCCCGACGCAGGAGGGCTGGCTGACCCAGGTTCCGAGCTAGCCCTCAGTCCGTTGCAGGATCGAAGGCCCGGCCCCGGCCGGGCCTTCAGCGTTCCCGGGCGGAGCGCCGGGTCCGAATCGCCGACGTGTCCGGGTGCCAAGGCCCGCGGTTGTCGGAAGGACCTGCGAGCCGCAGGCGGACACGGCCCGCGCTCAGCCGCCCCCGCGCCTCCGGATCTCGGCCGAGATGGCGGGCACGACCTGGTGCAGGTCGCCGATGACCGCGTAGTCGGCGGCGGCCATGATCGGCGAATCGGGGTCGGTGTTGATGGCCAGGATCCGCTTGGCCGCCTTGCAGCCGACGATGTGCTGGATCGCCCCGCTGATCCCGCACGCGATGTAGAGATCGGGCGCGATCCGGAGGCCGGTCTGGCCGATCTGGTCGCTGTGCGGCCGCCAGCCGGCGCTCGTCACGACGCGCGACCCGCCGACCGCGCCGCCGAGCAGCCCGGCAAGCTCTTCGAGCTCGCCGAAGCCTTCGGCGCTGCCGACTCCCCGGCCGCCGCCCACGACGACCTTCGCGTCGGTGAGCGAGATGCTGCCCGCGACCGGCGCCTCCCGTCCGGTGACCCGGGCGACGAGGTCGCGCGCTTCGACCCGTGGCGCGATCCGGTTCACCGCCGTGGCCGGCGCAGCCGGCGTGGCCGGTGCAGCCGGCGTGGCCGGTGCGGTGTCCTCGTCGACCGCGACCACGTGCGGCGCCACGGTCAGCAGCGCGACGTCGGCCCTGAGCTCGGCGTCCTCGAGGAGGCTGCCGGCCCAGCGCTGGCGGGTCAGCCGCCACGGCGTGCCGGCGATAGCCGCCACCACGTTGGTGACGAGCGGCCGACCGGTCCGGGCCGCGACATGCGCCAGTACCTCCTGACCGCGGTCGCTCCCACCCGCCACGACCGCGGCCGGCGAGCGGGCATCGATCAGCTCCGCGATCGCCGCGCCCCAGGCCGCCGGAGCGTAGGCCTCAAGGCGGCCGTCCTCCACGACGTGCGCGGTGGCCACGCCCTGCGCGCCGAGGGCGGACACGGCCTCAGCGGCATCGCTGCCGAAGAGGACGGCTTCGACGGACCCACCGGCCGACGCCGCCAGCGAATCCGCGAGGACGAGCGCCTCACGCGACAGCCGGTCGGCCACGCCCGCGGCGTGCTCGACGAAGACCAGCACGCCGCTCACGAGGCGATGACCCCGATCCTGACCAGCAGGTCCACGACGCTCGACGCCGCCTCGGGTCCGCGTCCGAGGATCTCGACCCTGGCCCCGTCCTCCTCGGGCAGCCGGAGGCCCACCTTGACCGATCCGTTCTGCGACCACGCGGGCTGGACACGCTCGACCTCCTTGCGCTTCGCCCGGAGCCGCCCGGGGACGGACGGATAGCGCGGCAGGTTGAGCCCCTCCTTGACGGAGACGACCGCCGGCAACGGCACGTCGTAGGTCTCCCAGCCGCCACCGGCCGCCTCGCGCCGCGCGAACGCGGCCCCGTCGCGCAGCGCCAGCGACTTGATGCCGGTGACGACCGGCCGGTCGAGCGCCACCGCCACCCGGATCCCGACCTGGAAGTCGCCCGTATCGGCCGCTTCGTTCCCGAACAGGATCAGGTCGAACGGGCCGCGGGCCGCCTCCTGCGCCCGGACGGTCTCGACGATCGCCGCCGAGGTCGCGATCGGGTCGAACTCTCGTCCGTCGGTCTCGAGCAGGATCGCCCGATCGATCCCGACCGCCATCGCATCGCGGAGCTGCTCCTCGGCGGCGATCGGCCCGAGCGTCAGGACCGCCGACGACCCGCCCTGACCCTCGACGATCCGGACCGCCTCCTCCACCGCACACTCCTCGTGCGGGCTGACGGTGAAGCCGAGATAGCGGGTGTCGATCTCCTGGCCGTCCGGGGTCAGGACGATCCGGCCGCCGGTCGACGGCACGCGCTTGACGCAGACGAGGATCTCCATGGCGTTCGCCGCTCTCAGCTGCGGATGCGCGCGTTGTCGGGATCGAACAGCGGCGTCGCGCCGGCGACCGCGACCGTCACCGGGTAGTGCTCGCCAAAGTACTCGACGGCGAGCCTGGTCCCCTCGACCGCCTGCTCCGGTGGCAGGTACGCCATCAGCAGGTGCTTGCCGACCGACGGGCCGGACCCCGCGCTGGTCACGTACGAACGGCGCCCCTTCGCGTCCACAAGCGACCGGCCATCGGGTGTCAGGATCGGCTCGCGCCCGAGCATGTAGCGCTTGACACCGCTCGACGACGTCGGATCATCGACCGTCAGCGTGCACAGGATCGCGGCCGGCGGGCGCGACCGCCGGTCGAGGTAGGCGGCCTTGCCGACGAAGTCGGCGTCCTTGAGGGTCGGCCGGGCCATGCCCGCCTCGACCAGGTCGAAGTCGAGCTCGAGCTCGGCACCGTGGGCGCGATAGCCCTTCTCGAGCCGGGCGGTCACCGCGTAGGTGCCGATCCCCGCCGCGATCATCCCGTGCGGCCGGCCCGCGTCCCAGAGCGCGTCCCACACCCGCAGGCCCTGCTCGATGGGGACGTAGAGCTCCCAGCCGAGCTCGCCGACGTAGCTGATCCGCGAGGCGAGGGTCCGCACGCCGTTGATGTCGACGGCCTTCGAGGTGAGGAATGGGAAGCCGGCGTGGCTGACGTCCGAGGCCGTCACCCCGGTCAGGACGTCGCGCGCCCGCGGCCCCCACAGCCCGATGGTCGTCCACTGGTTGGTGGCGTCGTGGAGCTGCGCCGAACCGTCGGCCGGCAACGCGTCGCTGAAGAGCTTCTTGTCGCGCATGCCCATCCCGCCGCCGGTCACCACTCGGAACCGGTCGTGGGCGAGCCGCATGATCGTCAGGTCGGCCAGGATCCCGCCGGCCGCGTTGAGCAGCGGCGTGTAGATCGTCCGCCCCGGTGCCACGTCGATCCGGTTGACGCACAGGCCCTCGAGGTACTCGCAGGCGCCCGGCCCGGTCACCTCGAAGATCGCAAAGGCCGACAGGTCGACCATCGCGGCGCGATCGCGCATCGCGAGGTGCTCGGCGTTGATGATGGGCGACCACCAGCGCGCGTCCCACTCCGCCGTGCGCGGCATGACCCGGTCGCCGTACTCGGCGAGCAGCGCCTCGTTGGCGCCGTACCAGTAGGGCCGCTCCCAGCCGGCCGCCTCGAAGAAGACCGCCCCGAGCTCGCGCTGCCGCGCGTTGAACGGCGACAGCCGGACATTCCGGTTGGAGGCCCACTGCTCCATCGGGTGGACGATGCCGTAGGTCTTGTTGTAGCCCTCGGTCGTCCTCGCCCGGATGTGCTGCTCCGTCCTGTGATGATCGTAGAAGCGGGCGACGTCCGAGCCGTGCGGGTCGATCTCCGGGGTGCCGTGGGTCATCCACTCGGCGACGCACCTGGCGATCCCGGGCGCCTCCTTGATCCAGATGGCGGCGACCGACCAGAGGCCCTTGACCTCGGGCGTCTCGCCGATGATCGGATTGCCGTCGGGCGTGAGCGACAGGAGGCCGTTGATCGCCAGCTTCACGCCGGCCTTCTCGTCGGACACGATCGACGGGAAGAGCTCCAGGGCGTCCTCGAGCTGCGGGTCGAAGTCGTCCTGGGTGAACGGCAGCATCGTCGGCGACAACGCGGACGCCTCGATCGACGGGATGTCGTCGGGGTCCATCAGGATCGCTCGGTGGGCGTACGAGCCGATCTCGAAGCCCGTCCCGTGCTGGCGCTCGTACATGTTGGTGTCCATGTCGCGCACGATCGGGTAGTCGACCTCGGTCCGGGCGTGCTCGAAGATCGGGACCGGGCCGATGTCGATCATCTGGTGGACCGCCGGCGTCAGCGGGATGGACGCGCCGGCCATCCTGGCGAGCCGCGGGCTCCAGATCCCGGCGGCGATCACGACCACGTCGGCCTCGATGTCGCCCTTGTTGGTCCTGACCCGCCGGACGCGCCCGTTCTCGGTGTCGATGCCGCTGACCTCGACGCCCGCGGCGATCGTGAGAGCGCCCATGTCGACGGCCTTCTGGCGCATCAGCGTGCCGGCCTGGAGCGAGTCGACGACCCCGACGCCGGGCGTGTAGAAGCCGCCGAGGATGACCGTCTCGTCGATGAACGGGACCATGGCCTTGACCTCGGCCGGAGTCAGCAGGCGCGTCCCCTCGATCCCCCAGGAGGTCGACGACGCCATCCGGCGCTTGAGCTCCTCCATCCGCTCGGGCGTCCGGGCGACCTCGATGCCGCCGCACTCGTGGTACACGCCGAGCTCGCGATACTGCCGCGCGCTGTCGACGGTGAACGCCGTCATCTCCTTGGAGTGGTCCGTCAGGTAGATGAAGTTGGAGGCGTGCCCGGTCGAGCCGCCGGGGTTCGGCAGCGTCCCCTTGTCGAGCAGGACGATCTCCCGCCAGCCGGCCAGCGCGAGGTGGTAGGCGACGCTGTTGCCCACGATGCCCGCCCCGATGACCACGACGTTCGCCCGATCCGGAAGCGCGCTCATGCCGGTGCCGTCCTCCTGCCTGGTCGAGCCCGCTCGGGCGCGTGGGGCGAAATCCTATCGCGCGGCCGCGCCGGCCGGGTGGATGGACCACGGCCGGGAACGGCGGCTTGACGCTCGCG
>JACQEF010000272.1 GCA_016200745.1 Chloroflexota bacterium
CCCGTCCGCGCCCGCGTCGAGCGCCGCATCCAGCAGCCGGACGTCCATCGCCACCGTCGCGGTGACCAGGTGAACGCGTTCGGCGGCTCGCTCGGTCGCGACCTGGCGGCGTCCGGCCCTGGTACGCAGGAGCGTGACGCCGTCCGCGGCGACCCGACCGAGCGAGCCACCGTTCGGGCTGGCGAACGTGTCGAGCGCGGTCGCGTGGAGCTTGGTGACGTCGTCGGCCGGCTCGATGCTGCCGCCCAGCGACACCACCACGCCGACCCCGCGCACCAGCGGCGACGCGGCGATCCGGATGGCGTCGCGCAGGTTCGCCGGTCCGTCGAACCCGGGCTCATCCGACGAGCGCATCGCGCCCGTGACGACGACCGGCTTCTCGCCGGGCAGGACCAGGTCCCAGAAGAAGCTGGTCTCCTCGATGGTGTCGGTCCCTTGGACCACCACGGCGCCGGCGATCGTGGGATCGGCCAGCGCCTCGCGGACGATCGCCGCGATCTCCAGCAGCTGGGGAAACGTGAAGTGGCTGGCCGGGACCCGGCCGCGGTCGATGGCGACCACCTCGGCGATCGCGTCGAGACCCGGCGTGCGGCCAAGGATGGCGGCACCGTCCAGCACGGGGACGTTGCCGCCGGCGATCGGGTCGAAGACGGTGCTGATCGTGCCGCCCGTGAAGACGACCGCGACCCTGGGCCTGGCCATGGTGGCCGGATCAGGCACGGTCCGTCGGGTCGGACGGGCCGGAGCGGTCGAGCGCACCCGGTTCGACCGGCGACGGCGCGGGCGCGGCCGGCGACGGGTGCGGGGCCGCCACCACACCGGCCGCCGAACCGATCGGCTCGTCCCAGCTCGCCCGGTCCGCCCCGAGCGCGGCCGCGATCGGATCGATCGCGTGCGGGTCGGCGGCCGGGTGCGTATCGGTCGCCAGCAGCGGGCCGCGTTTCGCCACGGACGCCAGGCCGGCGAGGAGCACGGACACGGCGACCACCACGATCACCCAGGTCGTGCCGATCAGGTCGGAGATCGGGCCGACGACGATGATCGGCAGGAAGCTGGCCACCGACACGAGCATGTTGAGCACCCCGAAGACCCGACCGCGGACGTCCTCGGGCAGGTCCTCCTGGAGCTGCGTCTGCGACGGTCGGGTAGGTCCTCCTGGAGCTGCGTCTGCGACGGGATCGCGACGAAGCCGTAGGCGATCCCGGCACCGAACGCGATCAGCACGACGACCGCCAGGAGCGAGGTCACGCCACTGAGGTCGAAGCCGCCGGGCCCGTCGGCGCGCTGGAGCAGCCGGCTGATCGGGCCGGCGACCGCCAGCGCCGCGAGCAGGATGCCGAGCACGATGAGGCCGCCCTCGATCACGCGCCGTCGCGGCAGGTACCGGCCGTATGCGTTGAGCAGCAGGATGCCGGTCACGATCCCGAACCCGAGGGGCAGGACGACGACCGCGAAGTCCTTGGCGTCGAGACCGAGGGCCGATTGGGCGAAGTCGGGACCGAGGACGCCGAGCACCCCGACGAGCGACGCGGTGATGCCCAGGTACAGCAGCGACCAGCCGATCGAGCGGTTCGACCGGATGAACTCGAGCCCTTCGCGCAACTGGGCGACGATCGATCCCACGGCGCGCTCGGTCTCCCCCACCACGGCAGCCCCCAGGCGACGGGCGTCGTTTCCGGCGTGGCCGTTGGCCGCCGGCGACGGCGGCAGGGTGAAGCAGAACACGGCCGCCAGGAAGTAGAGCGCGGCCACCACCAGGATCACCGTCTCCGGGCTGGCCACGTTGACCACGAGCGGTCCGAGCAGGGCGAACCCGAGGGCGAACGCCGCGTTGAGCGTCAGCGTGAAGATCCCGTTGGCGGCCAGGAGCTGGCCGCGCGGCAGCAGGACCGGGATCATCGCCGCCTCGGCGGGCGCGAAGAAGACCGTGATCGTCGAGACCGCGACGTTGAGCACCAGGATCAGCGCGAGGTTGGTGCCGACCAGGTAGAGCGCGACGAACGAGATCGCGCGCAGGACGTTGGTCGCGACCAGGATCAGCCGCCGATCGATCCGGTCGACGTAGACGCCGGCGACCGCCGAGAAGACCACGGCCGGCACGAGGAAGCTCAGGATCAGCAGGCTGACCGCCGTGTTCGACCGCGTCGAGCTCACCACGATGACCGTCAGCCCGTACAGGACCATGTTGCCGCCGACCTGGGTCGCGGCCTGCGACAGCCACAGGCGCAGGAAGGCGCCGTTCCTGAAGACCGTGAGCGCGCCCGACGGCGGTTCCTCTTGCGGGGTGGGTGGCGCGATCACGACCCCCGAGGTCACGTGGTCGCGTCCCGGGCCGGAGGGGCGACCGCCGCGCTCAGGACTGGGTCGCCGCGCGAGACGAACGCCACGAGCCGGCGTTCGACCAGGCGCCGTTCCAGCAGGACGTGCCGGCCACAGCCCTGGCACCGCAAGCCGATGTCGGCCCCGAGCCGGTCGACGAGCCACGTGTCCCCGCCGCACGGATGCCGCCGGCCGAGGCGGAGGACGTCGCCGAGGAGCAGCATGAGCACGGGCGTGTCGGGCATCGGGCCGGTCAGGGTATCAAAGGCGCGGGCGCCCGTGTGCCGGGACGAGGTCGCGGATCGTGGCGGGCAGCTCGATCCGATCGACCGGCGTGACGGTGACCGTGACGTCGGGCTCGGTGGCCGCGAGCTGGGCGATGATCCCTCCGGACCGGGTGAGCGATCCGGTCAGCTTGTCGGATGCCCCGATCGCCGCCAGCTCGAACGAGTCCCCCAGCCGCGTGCCGTCCACGGCGACCTCGCCTGGGGCTCCGGTGACCACGACGCCGGTGACGACCCGGACCCCGCCGATCCCGATCGCCTCGGCGCCGGCGTTGCGCAGCTCGTTGATCAGCTCCTCCACGCCGAAGCCGTCGATGGGTCCGCTGATCGAGATCGTCACCCCCGGTCCGCCGACCGGGTCGAGCCCGGCGTAGGCGCGGATCCGGCTGAGCTCGGAGCGCAGCTCGTCCACGGACACCTCGCCGCGGGCGGCGTTCTGGTTGAGCGTGCCCAGCTCGCGCTCGAGCGACGAGACCTCGCCGCGCAGCTGGTCATTGCGCGCGTTCTGGTTGGCGACGAGCGCCGTCAGGTCCTGCGCCGACAGCTGCGCGAGGCCGCCGCCGACCCCCGCCTGCGAGCGAAGCTGGACGACCACGAGCAGCCCCAGGGCGACCGCCACGGCCGCGATCGTGAGCTGGCTCGAACGCCGGCGCACGATCAGTTCCCGGACGGCGCCGGGGTCGCCGCGGGCGAGGCGATGGGCCGCGAATAGCGCAGCGTCACCGTGCCGACGAACGCGGGCACGTCCACGGATGGCGGCTCGGCGAACGAGAGACGGATCCCGTAGCCCTCCGCCCGCGCCCGGACGAAGTCGATGAACCCGGGCGAGGCGCTCAGTCGCTGGTAGAGGTCCGCGGGGCCGAGGGCGGTCACCTGGTACGGCGGCGCGAGATACGCCGAGTTGACCAGCAGGGAGCTCCCGATGTCGATGATCGCGGTGGTCGGGGTGACCCGCTCGTCGTTGACCGCGATCGCCTCGGCGCCCGCCAGCCACAGCGCTTGGACGATCGTCCGGATGTCGCGCGACCCGACGAGGTAGTCGGACTGGCTGCCGTCGGGTGGCACCGGCTGCTGGGAATCCTCGAGCTGGAGCACGATCCCCGTGCCGGTCAACGGGATGAGACCGGCGGCGATTCGCGCCTGCTCCAGCCCGTCGTTGAGCTGGCGGACGAGGTCGGCCGAGCCTGCGCCGCGACTCTCCACGTCCTGGATCTGGGACCGCAGCTGGAGGATCCGGGCCCGCAGGTCGTCCTGCTGCGACTGCAGCTCCGCGGCGGTCTCGAGCAGGGGCGTCCGCTCCTGCGTGGTGTACCGGACGCGCGGACCCTCCGACGACAGCTGGGCCGCGATCAGAAAGCCGAGCGCCAGCAACGCCGCGCCCAGCGTGACCTGCCAGCTCGGACGTGTCCGGATCCAGCGGAGGGTCATGTCTCCGGTCCCCCGGCCGGACGTCCGCGGCCGCCTCGCGCGGCCCGCAATGCGAGCAGTCCGGCGCCGACGGCGACGATCAGCACGATCACGACGACCAGGGTGGCATCCGTGCCGCCACCGGCGGCGGGCAGCGGCGCGGCCGGGGCGACAGTCGGCCGCTCGGTCGCCGCCGCGGACGGGCCGCCGGACGTGCCGGCGGACGAAGGGGTCGCGCCGGTGCCGGCGGCCAGCCAGGCGGACGGAACCGGCCCGGCGGGGGCCGGTTGCGGTCCGTACCGCTCCGGCGTCGCGGCACCGAGACTCGCCAGCCAGGCGGCGCCGAATGCCGCTGCGTCGACGCCGAGCCCCTGCTGGAACGCCTCGTCGTCGGTTCGGCCCGACTTGTAGGATCTGACCAACTTCACGAGGGCGTCGGGACCGTAGGTCCGGACCATGAAGGAAACCGCCGAAACACTCTCCGCATAGGACAGGTAGAACCCATCCGCGCTCGTCGGGAACTGGCCGACCAGGCCGTCGAGCGGGATGAGCGTCCCGGCCGACACGGCGTCGGCGACCAGTCCGCGATCGGACGTGCCGTACCCCTGGCTCTCGTAGACCGCGATGCCTTCGTTGAGCCAGCGCGGCAGGAGGTGATACGGATTGCCGGAAGCGGTGTCGATGACCAGGTGGGTCAGCTCGTGCGGGATCACGGTCCCGACCCAGGCATCGTCGATCTGGCTCGGCGGGATGAGCGCGAACAAGGTCCGGATCCCGGCGTCCGCCTCGCCACCCACGTTCTCCCGAGTGCCGGGCCCGAGCGCGTCGTAGAACGCCTGCTGGTCGGCATAGACGTAGAAGTCGACCGGCTTGGATTCACTGACTCCGAACAGGTCCGCCGCCTTGCGCACGCCGTCGTCGGCGATCTTGAGTGCCCGCCGACCGAACGCGGCGGAACCCTCGTACCAGTGGACCCGGACGAGATCGCCGGCCTCGGTCTGCCAGCTGAACCGCTCGTCCGCGTAGGTGACCCGGAGCGCCGGCCCGGTCACGGTGTCCGCCGGATCATCGGAGGACACGAGCCTCCAGCGGGCGACGATCGGCGTGTTCGGCGACAGGTGCCCGTCCCCGGTCGTATCCAGCAGGTAGCGCAGCGTCGACGCCCCCGTTCCGCCCGGAGCCGCGAGCACGGTCACCGTCGGCCCGATCGCGTCGGCCGCGGTCAACAGCAGCTCGACCCGGCTCACCGCCCGGTCGAGCGTGACGGGCTGGCGGAATTCGATGCCCGTCCCGAAGGTCGAGGTCGCGGTCGGCGTTCCGAACGTCGCCCAGCCGGCGGCAGACGCCGCCGGGACGAGACCAAGCATCAGCGCCGCGAGCAGCCCGAGGACGGCGAGCCGGCGCGTCAGTTGGCCCATGCCAGTCCCGCCATCCGGACGATCCCCAGTCCGTTCTGCGCCGCGCCCAGCAGCCCGGTCCGGGACAGCGCCCAGCCAGGTCCGTAGGCGACCGGGATGACCGGCACGTCGTCGCGGACGATCGCCTCGGCCCGGTCGAACGCGGCCGAGATGGCGCCCGGATCGGTCGCCGACCCGGCCTGCGCGATCGCCGCATCGAACGGCGAGGAACTCCAGCGCCCGTAGTTCGCCGACGCGCCCGTCCCGAGCAGCACACCCAGGAAGTCGTTGCGTCCCGGATAGTCGGCCACCCAGCCGAGCGCCCACATCTGGGGCGGATCGCTGGCGAGCCGCTCGAAGTAGCCGTCGCCCATCGATTCGAACGAGAGGTCGATTCCGAGCACCCGCTTGACGGCGTCGACGATGGCCTGGTCGAAGGGTCCGCCACCGGTCATCAGGGTGGTCGGCGGGAGGCCGGCTCCGCCCGGGTAGCCTGCATCGGCGAGCAGCTTGCGAGCCGCCGCCGGGTCGTAGGCGGGCACGTAGTCAGCATCGCTCCGACCGGGAATGCCGGGCGGGACCATCGAATTGGCCACCTCGAGCGTGCCGCCGGAGCCGGCCAGCGCGGCCAGCCGCCGCCAGTCGACCGCCGCCCCGATCGCCCGCCGGACGCGGACATCGTCGAACGGCGGGCGCGAGGTGTCGAAACCGTAGTACTCGGTCGACAGCGACGCGACCTGCCGGAGCTGAGGGCCCAGCGTCCGGTCGTAGGCGATCCAGGTGGCATCGGCGCCGTTGAGCGGCGCGTAGTCGAGCTCGTTGGCCTGGAACGCGTCGACCTCGCTCCGGCCGCCCAGATCGCCGACCAGCTCGATCGTGCCGATCGCGGCGGGTCCCGCCCAGTAGCGCGGATTCGCGGTCAGCGTCAGGCCGGTGTCCGAGGTGCCGCTCAGGACGTACCCGCCGCTCGAGACGAATGCCGTGCCCGGCTCCAGCGCCGCGGGGTCCCTGCCGACGCCGGGTGGGACCACTGCGAACGTGGGCCCTGCCACGATGTTCGGGAAGTCGGAGGCCGGGCGGACGAGATCCACGGTCAGGGTGCCCGCCGAATCGTCGGCACGCAGCCCGACCGAGGCCGGATCGCCAGACTGCCCGCGCAGGTACGCCTCCGCGCCGGCGATGTCGAGTGCCAGCGACGCCAGGGGCGACGGGGCGGACGGGTCGATCAGCCGGAGCCAGCTCCGGACGACGTCGGAGGCGCGCAACGGCGTCCCGTCGGAGAACGTGAGGCCGGGGCGCATCCGGAAGGTGATCCGCCGGCTGCCGGGCTCGAACTGCCACGATTCCGCGAGCGCGGGCTGCAGGTGAAGGTCGCTGTCGAACGTGGTCAGCGACTCGAACAGCTGGGCACTGATCGCGGCGCTGCCGGCATCGCCCTGGACCGCCGGGTCGAGGGACGTCGGGGTCCCGGTCAGGATGCGGGCCGGTCGGTCGGACGAGGCGGCCGGCGAGGGCGAACAGCCCGCGGTCGCCGCGACGAGCACGAGAACGGCGGCGACAAGGCGGCGCATCGCGCGGAGTATACGAGCGCTCGGGCAGGCGGCCCCATCCGGGAGGTGCGTGAGCGAGGAGCGCAGCCGACAACGCACGCATCGGCCGCTCCAGCGGACTGCGGCACGGCCTTCGCGCCCGCCGGGCGACCGAGG